>JANQQO010000100.1 GCA_028289305.1 Rickettsiales bacterium
ACCCGGCACAGCAAGATACCCTACTCACCCTGATCGATAGCAAAGATATCGCCGCGATTGAAAAAAGTGATCCCACCACCGGCCCAGTGCTCGCTGCCCTGGTTAGCGCTTCCGGCCCGGCGTCAGATGCCCTCACCGCCATGCAAAAACTCTCCCTGCCCGAACAAGGCAAGGCCGCCCTCGCACGCCTCACCACATTGTGTGAGATGCTAGACGCCGCCAATCTCCCCGCACGCCTTACCATCGACCCGCTCGAACGCCGCGGATTTGAATACCACAGCGGCATCAGCTTTGCCCTGTTTAGCAAAAATGGTGAGGAAGAACTCGCCCGCGGCGGCCGCTACACCACCCCGCTCAGCGATGAGCCCGCGGTCGGCGCTACACTGTCGGTCAACGCCGTGCTACGCTCCCAGCAGCCGCGCACTGAAAAACCACGCATCTACGCACCCCTCGGCACCAGCGTGGAACAAAAACAGCAGCTCCAGCAAGAAGGCTATGTCGTCATCAGCGGGTTAGAAGAAACACCCGACCCAGCTGCTGAAGCCACCCGCCTCGCCTGCACCCACCTCTATACGGGTTCCGTAGAGAAATTATAGAATCCCTCCCCCAGTAGGGGGGAGGCTAGGAGGGGGGCAAGTAATGAATGATCTACCAACTCTGGCCCCCACCCTGTCCCTCCCCCTAAGGGGGAGGAGAATTTTAGGGATATCCTACCCCAAAAAACCTAACATACTGAAATATAAACATTCTACCCCCGCAAAATTGTCATAAAAGTTTCACATTACTTTTTTGCATTTTGTGGTATACTGAGTACTGTAGAACTGCGTTTAAATGGAGTAGGTGTTTTTTAGGATGCGTGCGCATCCAGCACCCCACTTCAGTAAAACGCTATGTACATGGAGAAATCCCATGGCGGAGAATAGTGATGCGGCTGCTCTAGAGGAGTCACAACGCGCTTTGAGGCGTTGCTTGAACAGGCTGGAAGATCTGGTCAGACTAAGTCCCGAAGACCCAAATCAAGCGTACAAATATAACTTTTTTCACTGGTTCGGTAACATCCGGGTAGATGTTGAAACAACGTATGCGCATGCGAACCCAAACCATGGGAGGCGCACATGCGTTATCTTTTACATCAAAGGAGCTGACGGCAACCTCAAGCCGTTAACAACAGTTAACAGAAAGGATGCCAACCTGTCATCCGCCTTTACTGATGCATGGCGAGAGCTTGAAGGAGATCTTGCCAAAACTGAAAACGCAACGCGTCAAGAACAGATGCAAACAGTACTGAGCTTCGTGAAAAACGTATAGCTCATGCGTCTCAACACGAAAACCCGCCCGACCATCTGGTCGGCGCGGGTTTTTTCTTGCCTCATAACTTTTATTCCTTGTCATTCCTGCGTAGGCAGGAATCCCTTTCTCCACCAGCACCTATCTGCAAGAGAGATCCCCGCCTACGCGGGGATGACGATTTCCTCATCCCTAAACTTTACTAATCCCAACCTTCAAAATGAGTAGCCGAATACGAATACGCCCCGAAATTCTCGATCGTCAGCACTAACACCGCCGTGCCTGCGCCAGCTTGGCCATCAGCATCATACCACAGCTGCCCATCAGTCGCATCATAGAGGAAGGTCGTATCATTCTGCCCGGTGAACACGCCAATTGCACCAAAATCACCGCCAGCAAAATCCACCGCCACATCGGCGATATCCACATCATCGGTGAGCGCTACCTCATCTTTGGCCTCATCCCCGGTGGCAAACACAAACACACCGGTGTCTTCCAAGCCAATGATATCGCTTGCTGACATATCGGTGATCACATCATTATTACCCGCTGCCACGGTGCGGAACACGAACGTATCCGTGCCAGCACCACCGGTCAGGCTATCGTTATCTGCATCCCCATGCAGCTCATCATCCGCATCACCACCAAGAAGCGTATCATTACCATCCCCACCGTAAAGCAAAG
>JANQQO010000113.1 GCA_028289305.1 Rickettsiales bacterium
ATTATCTGCGCGCCGGCGCGATGGCGGCGCAATCGCCGATTATGCAGGAGGTGAAGCGCCATGCCGAGGCCGGTGGTTATCTGCTTGGGATTTGCAACGGGTTTCAGATGTTAACCGAGATGCATGTGCTGCCCGGCACGCTGATGCGCAATCGCGATCTGGATTTTATCTGCCGCGATGTGTGCTTGAAGGTGGAGCAGGCGGATTCGCCGTTTACTAGGGCCTATACGCCTGGGCAGGTGGTGACGATCCCCATCGCGCATCATGATGGCAATTATTTCGCGCATGCGGATGAGATAAAGGCGCTGGAACAGGGCGGTCAGGTAGCGTTTCGCTATGTGGATGCGGGCGGAGAGGCGAATGATAATGCTAACCCTAATGGCTCGGTGGCGAATATCGCTGGGGTGCTGAATGCTAACAAGACGATATTGGGCCTCATGCCCCACCCAGAACGGCTATGGGAAGCGCCTCTCGGAGGCACAGACGGCAGAGGTATGTTTGACGGGCTTATAGAGGGGCTGGGGTAAGATATGAAGATGAGGAGATGTGACGATCCGAGAATATGAGGAATAATGCCTTATTCCCTCCTCCCCTGCCTGCGGGGGAGGCAAGATTTCCTTATGTGAGCCGGAGGCGAGCTTAGGAAATCTGGTGGGGGTGTAAAAAATGTAATGATGTAGAGAAATGCATAAGAAGACAATAGATTATACGAGCGAAGATATTGGAGATCCTGTTATTGTTGAGGATTTTCTACCGAAGCCAGGGGATTTATCCTATAAAAAACACCCCCCTCACAAATCTGGCACTGCTTTGCTTAGGGGCTACGCAGCGCTCAGATTTGTTGCTCCCCCCGCAAGCGGGGGGAGAGGGTTTATTCGTAAACTTATTAGAACAATTTTGAAGAAACACTAATGCAACACGCGGCAGCACAGAAAATTACACCGGAGATGGTGGCGCATCATGGCTTGGCTCCAGAGGAATATGCGCGGGTGCTTGATATTTTGGGGCGCGAACCGAATCTGACCGAGCTTGGGATTTTCTCGGTGATGTGGAGCGAGCATTGCTCGTATAAATCAACGCGCAAGCATTTGCGGAAATTGCCCACTGAGGGTAAACGCGTGATCTGCGGGCCGGGTGAGAATGCCGGCGTGGTGGATATTGGTGAGGGGCTGGCGGCGGTGTTTAAGATAGAGAGCCATAATCACCCCTCTTATATTGAGCCGTATCAGGGAGCGGCGACCGGTGTGGGCGGGATTTTGCGTGATGTGTTCACCATGGGCGCGCGGCCGGTGGCGAATTTGAATGCGCTGCGCTTTGGGGCGCTCGATCACCCAAAAACACGGCATTTGCTGCGCGGCGTGGTGGCAGGCATTGGTGGCTATGGGAATTGTGTTGGCGTGCCGACAGTGGGCGGTGAGTGTGGGTTTGATAAAGCCTATAACGGCAATATTCTGGTCAATGCGATGGCGGTGGGCATCGCGAAGAAGGATAAGATTTTCTATTCCGCGGCGAGCGAGGTGGGCAGCTCAGTGCTCTATGTTGGCTCGAAAACCGGGCGGGATGGGATTCACGGTGCGACGATGGCCTCGACCAGTTTTGATGATAGCGCTGAGGCGAAGCGGCCGACCGTACAGGTGGGCGATCCTTTCACCGAGAAATTGTTGATTGAAGCCTGTTTGGAGCTGATGCAGGAGGATGCGATTCTGGCGATTCAGGATATGGGCGCTGCTGGGCTCACGAGCTCATCGCTAGAGATGGCGGGCAAGGGCAAGACGGGGATCACCCTGGATTTGGATAAGGTGCCATTGCGCGAAGAGGGGATGACGCCGTATGAGATTATGCTCTCAGAAAGCCAGGAGCGTATGCTGATGGTGGTCAAACCCGGAAAAGAGGCGCTGGCGCAGCAGATTTTCCATAAATGGGAGCTCGATGCGGCGGTGATTGGGAAGATTACCGATACGCAGAAATTGATCCTGAAACAGGGCGGTGCTGTGGTGGCGGAATTGCCAGTGGCCCCGCTTTCGGAAGAAGCGCCGATACATGATCTGCCGTGGAAGCCGGCTCCCGCACGTGAGGCAGTGGTGCTGGAAGAAACCGCGGCCACGCCTGCGCAGCTATTCGATGCGGCGAAGCGCTTGCTGCGCGCGCCGGAAATCTGCAGTAAACGCTGGATTTGGGAGCAATATGATTATCGCGTGATGAACGATACGCTGCAAAGCCCCGGGGGTGATGCGGCGGTAGTGCGGGTGCATGGCACCAAGCGCGCGCTGGCGCTTTCCACGGATTGTACTCCGCGCTATTGCTATGCCGAACCGCTGGAAGGCGGGAAGCAGGCCGTGGCCGAGGTGTGGCGCAATTTAACGGCGGTGGGGGCGACGCCGGTGGCGATTACCAATTGCCTGAATTTCGGTAACCCACAAAAGCCGGAGGTGATGGGACAGCTGGTCGGCTGTTTGGAAGGCATGACGAAAGCCTGTGAGGCGCTGCATTTCCCGGTGGTGTCGGGCAATGTGTCGCTCTATAACGAGACTAATGGGCAGGATATTTTGCCGACGCCGACGATTGGTGGGGTTGGGCTGTTAAAAGACCATACGCTGCAGGTGACAGCCGCGTTCAAGCAGGAAGGCGATGTGATTATTCGCATTGGCGAGATGCTGGGACATTTGGGCGCCTCACTCTATTTACGTGAGGTGTTAGGACGCGAGGATGGCCCGCCGCCGCCAGTGCATCTTGGCGCAGAGCAGCATAACGGCGATTTCGTGCGGCTGATGATCGAGAAAGGCCTGGTGACAGCATGTCATGACGTGTCGGATGGTGGGCAGCTCATGGCGCTGATCGAGATGGCGATTGCCGGGAATATGGGAGCGGAGATTGATATTGCGATGGATGTGGCACGCGCCTTTGGTGAGGATCAGGCGCGGTATATTCTGACCGCAACGCCGGATATGGCGGAGCATATTTTGCGCCGCGCGCCGGAGAAGAATATCGTCGCAACGGTGATTGGCAAAACCGGCGGTGAGGCGCTGGTGCTGGATGATATGCAGATGGCGGTGAGCGAATTGGCCGCAGTGCATGCCGCAGCTTTGCCGGAATATGTTGCCGGTGTGGATACGGCATAGCGGTTGTGACGCAATGTTAGACAGCATTTCCAGGATGGTGATTAAGATTGGCACAGCCCTGGTGGTGGAGCCAGACGGCACGCCGCGCGTAGACTGGCTGAAGAGCTTGGTCGCTGATATCATAGCGCTGCGGGCAAAAGGCACAGAGGTGATTGTGGTGAGCAGCGGGGCGGTAGCGCTCGGCAAACCCGCACTGGGTCTCGCGGGAAAGAATGGCTTAAAGCTCGAGCAGAAACAGGCGGCGGCTTCGTGCGGGCAATCGGTATTAACCGAGCTGTATCGTGCGTATCTGCGCGAACACGGGGTGGAAGCCGCGCAGATTCTGCTGACGATTGAGGATTCGGAGCATCGTAGGCGCTATTTGAATGCGCGCAATACGGTGGAAACCTTGCTGGCTGCGGGGGTGGTGCCGGTGATTAACGAGAATGACGCGGTGGCGACCGAGGAGTTGCGCGTCGGCGATAATGATCGCTTAGCGGCGCGGGTTGCGGTGATGCTCGGGGCGGAGCTGCTGGTGCTGCTTTCGGATGTCGATGGGCTGTATAGCGCTGACCCGAGTCAGGATAAGACTGCGGAGCATATCCCGGTGGTGAAGGCAATCACGCCAGAGATCATAGCGATGGCGGGGGATGCGGTCTCACACGCTGGCTCAGGCGGGATGGTGACGAAATTAGCCGCGGCGGAGATTGCGATCACCGGCGGCTGTCACACGGTGATTACGCGTGGCGAGGTGGCACACCCACTGCAGGCGCTAAACCAAAGCGCGCGGCATACGCTGATCAAAGCGAAGGAAACGCCGCATAACGCGCGCAAACACTGGATTGTTACCGGGCTTGTCACCAGCGGGAAAGTGGTGGTGGATGTGGGTGCTGAGACCGCGCTGCGCAGCGGGAAGAGCTTGCTGCCTGCCGGGGTGAAGACGGTGGAAGGGGAATTCCAGCGCGGCGATGCGGTGGCGATTGTGACCACAGACGGGGTGGAGATTGGCCGTGGGCTCTCAGCCTATAACGCAGAAGACGCACGGCGCATTGCTGGGCATAACAGCAAGGATATCGAAGCGCTACTCGGCTTTTCCGGCCGCGACGCGCTGATCCACCGCGATGATCTGGTGATGGTGGAGTAGAGGTTGTCTCACCCGCCTTTTTCGGCGAGGTTTTCGATGCTTTTATTGAGTTGTTTGATGACGCCGAGATCGCTGAGCCCGGCGGCGCGCAGATCGCGCCCGAAGCGGGTACGGATTGAAAGCAAGGCGAGCTGCTTTTCCCGATTCGAGAGTTGCTTATTGGATTTTAGGTTTTCCAGGCGCTCCAGCGTGATTCCGACCGCCATACCGATGCGAATACTCGCATTGGGCAGGTTCAGCTTGGCGATATCCGCAGCAATACTCTCGCGCGAGAGCGGTATACGCTCTTCTTCTGTTCTATCTGAAGTTGCATCAGTCATAGGAAGTGTGGAATGCCCTTTGTGAGAAGTGTTGAATATGGTACAATAAACGGCGCTATCTAGCGTAAAAACGTAGGAAAAAATGTACAGGGATGTGAATGTATTGCAAGGATTTTTTCGATGGCTGAATATGCGTGGTTAGAGCATTACCCCACCCATACGGAATGGGCGGCGATGATCGACGCCAAGCCGCTCTATACGATTTTGGATAAGGCGGCGGCGGAGTTCCCGCAGAGCGTGGCGGTGGATTTCTTAGGCAAGAAGACGACCTATCAACAGATTGAGTCGGAGGTCAGCCGGCTGACGGAGGGCTTGTGCGCGCTGGGTGTGACCAAGGGGATGCGCGTGGGGTTGCTGCTGCCGAATTCTCCCTATTACGTGATTAGCTATTTCGCGATTTTAAAAGCGGGAGCGACGGTGGTGAATTTCAGCCCGCTCGCAGCGCCGCGTGAAGTAAAAGCGCAGATTGAAGATTCAGGCACTGAGGTGATGATCACGCTCAATATGGAGCTGTGCCAGGGTAAGCTGGATGGGCTGTTGGAGAGCACGCCGCTGGAGAAGGTGATTGTGGCGCGGATGCAGGATGCGCTGCCTTTCCCAAAAAATCTGCTATTTCCGGTGGTGAAGAAAAAAGAAATAGCACCCATGCCGGCGGATGCGCGCTATATCGCGTGGAAAGACGTGCTTGCAGGCCATGACGAGGAATGTGAGCCGGCGCAGATTGACCCGAAGCGCGATATCGCGGTGCTGCAATATACCGGTGGGACGACGGGCACGCCGAAGGGCGCTATTCTCACGCATGAAAACCTCTATAGCAATGCGCAGCAGTGCAAATTGTGGTGTGGGAATTTGGAGAAGGGCAGTGAGCGCATCCTTGCGGTGTTGCCGTTTTTCCATGTGTTTGCGATGACCGCGGTGATGAATACCGCCATTGTGATTGGGGCGAGGATGATCTTGCACCCGAAGGTGGAGCTGCCAAAGGTCATCAAGGATATTCATAAGAAGAAGCCGACGATGATGCCGGGCGTGCCGACGTTGTTCTCGGCGATTGCGCATTATCCGGCGCTTTCAGGCTATGATTTGCATTCGCTGAAAGTGTGTATGTCAGGCGGGGCGCCGCTGCCGATAGATGTGAAGAAGCGGTTTGAGGGCATGACCGGGTGTGAATTGCTGGAAGGCTATGGGCTGACCGAAGCATCTCCCGTGGCTGCGGCGAACCCGCTGGCCGGCAAGACCAAAGAGGGGTCGATTGGCCTGCCATTGCCGCAGACGGTGATACGTGTGGAGGATATGGAGCGGCGCGGCGTGTTTTTACCCGTAGGCAAGGTGGGTGAGATCTGCATTTCCGGCCCGCAGGTGATGCGTGGCTATTGGCAGAATGAGGAGGAGACCAAGCAGGTGCTGGAGGATGGGCTGCTGCGCACCGGCGATGTCGGTTATATGGATGAGGAGGGGTATTTCTTCATTGTCGATCGCAGAAAAGAGCTTATTTTAACCGGTGGGTTTAATGTCTATCCCCGCCAGGTGGAAGAGGCGATTTACCGCCATGAAGCGGTGCTGGAAGCTGCGGTGGTTGGTGTGGAGGATGCGCATTATGGCCAGATTGTGAAGGCCTATGTGGTGGTAGAAGACGGGCAGACGCTAGAGAAAGAGGCGCTGCTGGAGTTTTTACGTACGGAGCTCGCAAAATATGAGGTGCCGCGCGAGATCGAATTCCGCGAGAGCCTGCCCAAAACCATGATCGGGAAGATTAGTAAGAAGGATTTGTAGGTGAGTGAGGGGAAAGAGAGCAAGATAGAGATTCTGGCGGAATTAATGCGGAGTGTATGTGGGGATACTATCTTGCGTGACCAGAAAGCCGCCATCACCACAGGAAAAGAGAAAGAGATATTTTCTGGTTTGGGGAAGCAGGATCAGGAAAAAATCACGGATGTTTTGGAGGAGGTGGAAGCAATTTTTCTTACCTGGGTGGGCGAATTAAAGGCGCTTGAATCAGGGAATCCTGGAGAACAGACGCAAAAAGTAAAAGAGGACGCGCTCATACAAAAAACATGTGGAGCGCTCAAGCGATTAGATGAAGACCTGATGCAGGTGATAGATGATGTGGCCGTTGACATGGATGTTAATGAGCAAAAACTGCATGAGGCAGTTTTTAGCACAGTACAAGATGGAACAGTTGAGTCAATGAGGCGGGGCGCACATAACGCAATGATAAGGTATGAGCTCTCCGCTTCGGATACGTCGGATGTGGATGTGATGATGAAGAATGTGAGTCAGGAGAGCGAGGAAGAAATTCAGGCAGATTATGTGCTCATGCTAATATATGCGACGTATCTTGCGGTAAGAACAGCTATAAAGATATTTAAAGATCATATGATAGATATAGGGACGGGCAGTAATAGTCTGGAGACAATCGCGTGTTATGCCCAGGCGGTTGAACATTTACAGAAATTTGAGGTAGGAGATGAAACATATACCAGGCAAGAGCTAATAGAAAGCGTACTAAGTTGCATCAGCAGTCATTTTGCGCCTATTGGAGGAAATATGGCTGCGGCGGGAGGTGGTGACGGGGATGAGGCAGCTTTTTCCGAGAATGTGCATGAGGCAATGGATATGACGGACCGGCTGGAGCAGTTGGTGGCGGAACATGAAGAGCCTATCTCTGCGCTGGAGCGCGGCATTACAGCGGGTTCTATGTTGGTGCGGCTACATGAAGCGTTACAACCGCTGAGAGAATATCGCGGGCAGGCTTTAGACGCCGCTGGAGGCATGGCTGCGGGCGGTAGCGCATAGGGCAGGTGATCATGAACAAGAAGGATGTGTAGATGAGCGAAGGGCAGAAAAAAACCACAATTACGCAAGATTGGTTGGCGGACGAAACTAATGCTAGTACCATTTTGCGTTCTACTATGGACTTGATGATACGTGTCTGTGGGGATGAGATAGTAAATGGGTATGAGGATGAGTATGGATGGTTATTAAAAGAGTCAGGGGATAAACATCGGCAGAATATTCATACATTGATACAGGATGTAGAGAATATATTGCTTACATGGGTGAGCGATGTACGTGCATTAAAAGAAAATGCAGGTGCAAAAAACGGTGAATCACTGAGTGTAGATCTAGGTGAAGTAAAACACCCTTCTGATGAGGAGAAGGCTTTAGTAAAAGCGGGCGCAAAATCTGGTGAAGTGGAGGTGCTTCTCAAGCTGTTTGATGTGCTGGAGGGGTTTGAAGATAAAATAGCAGCAAACATAGATGTTATTATTTCGGATATAAAAGAAGGTATAAAAATACAGGAAGAGGAGCTGACATGGAAAGAGTATTTTAAGGATTTTATGGAGCAAGAGGAAATACGTGAGAAACACAATATAGACGAGAGGAATGTGCCAACCATAGATGAGGCGATGGGGCTTCTGAAGAAAGCGGCTGGTGGAGAGCAGTTTGCACATGGCATTCTTTTGATGCTATCAGTGCAGGAGCAATTGGAAAAAGCATTCAATGAATTCCGTGATGCATTATCCACGGCGGAACATGGAAGCAGTACCAATAGAAAGGTAAGGGCGTTGCGCGATGGTATTGAGAGATTAAATGCTTTAGAACGTCAACCGGGGAAAGAGTATCCTAGAGATGCAGTGGTGAAAGAGAGCAAAGAGGCTATAGATGCGTGCTTTGGTGGTGTTTTAGATGCAGATGGTATACGTATTGGCAGTAAGGAAATGGTAGAACTGATCGGTAGTTTTAAAAAGTGGTTTGAGGGGCACGAGAAACAGGTTGCTGCGTGGAGAAAGGATGTTGCAGGGATGCAAGCCCTGGAGAATCTTGCGGATATGTTGCATGATCTACAATGGCACCGGGAACAAACCTTAGGCATTGATAACACAATAAGAACTCCTGGAAGCAGAAGCTAAAGGCTATATCTCCCCATCAGCATTTTCCCTTATAACGTGCGTGTTAAGATTTGACGGCGGGGGAGAAACTGCGTAAGTTGGATAGGTTGGTTTTTATTAGGGTGTGCGTTTTGTTATGAAGCAAGCAGTGATAGCCGGATATGTGCGATCGCCGTTTACACCGGCGCATAAAGGTGCACTGGCAGAAACCCGTCCGGATGATATTGCCGCCGCGGTCATCAAAGGCTTGCTGGAACGCAGCAGCATCCCGCCAGAAGATATCGAAGATCTCAAATTAGGCTGTGCCTTTCCTGAAGGCGAGCAGGGGCTGAACCTGGCGCGGCTATTGGTGTTTATGGCGGAACTGCCGATTAGCGTTGGTGGGGTGACGATGAACCGGTTTTGCGGCTCCTCGATGCAGGGCATTCACGATGCGGTGGGTGCGATTGCGGCTGGGGCCGGTGATGTGTTTATCTGCGCTGGGGTGGAATCGATGACGCGGGTGCCGATGGTGGGCTTTAACCCGGCGCCAAACCCAGTGTTGTTTGAGGAATACCCAGAAGCCTATGAGGCGATGGGGATTACCGCAGAGAATGTTGCCAAGAAATATGGCATTGCACGGAAAAAACAGGATGCATTTGCGGCAAAAAGCCATGAGAAAGCGACCGCCGCGCGCGATCACGGGAAATTGACCGACGAGATTATCCCGATTGGTGAAGTGAGTGAAGATGGCTGCATTCGCCCGGGCACCAATGCGAAGGATTTGGCCGAGCTTAAACCCGCCTTTATGGCAAAAGGCAGTGTGACAGCGGGAACCTCAAGTCCGCTGACCGATGGGGCGGCGGCAGTGTTGGTGGTGAGTGAGGAATATGCGAAGAAGAAGGAACTGCCGATGCTCGCGCGGGTTAAGAGCATGGCGATCTCCGGCTGCGCGCCGGAGATTATGGGGATTGGCCCGGTGAGCGCGAGCGAGAAGGCGCTGAAGCGCGCAGGGCTTACCATCGATGATATCAATATTGTGGAGCTGAACGAGGCGTTTGCCGCGCAATCGCTCGCAGTGATTAGCGATTTGGGGATTAAAGACTCGCGGCTGAACCTGGATGGTGGGGCGATTGCGCTCGGCCACCCGCTGGGCGCTACCGGTGCGCGGATTACCGGCAAAGCCGCACAATTACTAAAACGCGAGAAGAAGAAATATGCCCTGGCAACGCAGTGTATTGGCGGTGGGCAGGGGATAGCAACGGTGCTCGAGGCTATATGAAGAGAACATATTCTAAAATTCTACTATCATGGTCTGCAAATGATGCTTTCCTGCGCTTCCGGTGCTCAGGTACTTACTCTGTACGATCCGCTCTGGTTCTCGGAAAACATCATTTTCGCCACATGCTAGCGAATTTTAAAACATGTTCTGCAGAGGGCGTGCAGGTATGAAGAAGATTGAGAAAGTTGCAGTGATTGGGTCAGGCGTGATGGGAGCGTCGATCGCCGCCCATGTTGCCAATGGCGGGGTGCCGGTGGTGCTGCTCGATATTGTGCCGAAAGATGCGACGAATCGTAACGTGCTGGCGGAAGGCGCGATTGAGCGCTTGCTGAAAACCGCACCTGCGCCGCTCACGCATAAAAGCAAGGCCAAGCTGATCACGCCGGGGAATTTGGAAGATGACCTGACGCTGCTAAAAGATGTGGATTGGATCATCGAGGCGGTGATTGAGGATGCGAAGATTAAGCGCGAGCTCTATCGCAAGGTGCTGGGCTTCCGCAAGGAAAGCTCGATCATTTCTTCGAATACGTCGACGATTCCGCTGGCGAAGCTGACTGATAATATGCCGAGCGAGTTTCGGCGCGATTTTCTGATCACGCATTTCTTTAACCCGCCGCGCTATATGCGCCTGTTGGAGCTGGTGAAGGGTGAAAAAACGCGGGATCGGGCGATGAGTACGATTCGCCAATTCGCCGATGTGACGCTGGGCAAGGGCGTGGTGGATTGTAAAGACACGCCGGGCTTTATCGCTAATCGCATTGGCTGCTTCTGGCTGGAAGTGGGGATGCTCAAAGCGATGGAGATGGGGCTGACGGTGGAAGAGGCGGATGCGGTGATGGGCAAGCCAGTGGGCATTCCTAAAACCGGGGTGTTTGGCCTGCTCGATCTGATTGGGATTGACCTGCTACCGCTGATTGCGCAGGAGATGTTCCGCAGCCTGCCGAAGCGCGATGCATTCTGTAAGATTTATGAGGAGCCGAAGCTGGTCACTAAGATGATTAAGGACGGCTATACCGGGCGCAAGGGTAAGGGCGGGTTTTACCGGCTCAACACCGAGGATGGCAAAAAGATCAAGGAGGCGGTCGATTTAAAGACGGGTGAGTATCGCACCGCGGAGAAAGCAAGCTTAGATAGTGTGGCAGCGGCGAGGCAGGGGCTGCGCGCGCTGGTGACGCATGATGATCTGGGAGGGCAATATGCGTGGGAAGTGCTGCGCGAGACGCTGCATTACGCGGCATCATTGGTGCCGGAGATTGCTGATGATGTGCGCTCGGTGGATGAGGCGATGCGGCTGGGATATAACTGGAAATATGGCCCGTTTGAGCTGATCGACCGGCTGGGTGATGAGAATATGGCAGGGCCGGCCTGGTTCGCGGGGGCGCTGAAGCAGGATAAGAAGAAGGTGCCGCCACTGTTAAAAGAGGTGGGTGATCAGCCGTTTTACACCGAAGAGGCGGGGCGGCGTAGCTATTTCACTGCGAGCGGGAAATATAAAGAGATTGCGCCAGCACCCGGATCGTGGACGCTTGCGGATATCGCGCGCGAGACACCGCCGATAAAGAAAAATGCGTCTGCGGCGCTGATCGATGTGGGCGATGGGGTGGCGTGTTTGCAGTTCCGCGCCAAGATGAATACGCTCGACCCGGCGGTGCTCGAGATGATGCAGGAAGCGGTGGAGATTGTGCCGCGCGAACATAAGGCGCTGATTATCGGCAATGACGGCGATAATTTCTCGGTGGGCGCGAATATCGGGATTTTGCTGTTTGCTGGGAATGTAGCGGCGTGGAAGACGATTGATGATATCATCAAGCAGGGCCAGGATGCGGTGATGGGGCTGAAATATGCACCTTTCCCGGTGGTCGGTGCACCGAGCGGCATGGCGCTGGGCGGGGGATGTGAGATTTTGCTGCATTGTGATGCTGTGGCTGCCCATGTGGAGACCTATACCGGTTTGGTGGAAGTGGGCGTGGGCGTGGTACCTGGCTGGGGTGGCTGCAAAGAAATGCTGCGCCGGCATATCGCAAAACGTCAGGAAGAGCAGAATCTGACCGCAAAAATGGGGCGGATGTTCTCCTTTTTAAGCCCGATCAAGACGATGAATACCATGCCGGCGGTGGCGAAAGCGTTTGAGACGATTAGCTTGGCGCGTGTGTCAAAATCCGCAGAGGAAGCGAAAAGCATGCTAGTGTTGCAGGGCAAAAGCGGCATCACCATGAATCGCCTGCGGGTGCTGGCCGATGCGAAGGCGCTAGCGCTGGAATTGGCGAAGGAGTATCAGCCGCCAGAAGCGCCAGAGTTTTATCTGCCCGGTGCTACGGCGCGGGCGGCGCTTAATATGGCGGTGGCCGGATTTGTGAAGAGTGGCAAAGCCACGCCACATGACGAGGTGGTCGCCAAAGGTTTAGCGCGGGTGCTGTCCGGTGGCGATACTGATATTACGAAAGCGCTTTCCGAGCAGGATCTTCTGGATTTAGAGCGCGAGGTGTTTGTCGAGATGGTGCAGCATCCCGCTACTATGGCGCGTATTGAACATATGTTGGAAACTGGCAAACCGTTGCGAAATTAAGGAAGAGAAGATATGCCACAATATACCGCACCGATACGGGATTATCAGTTTGTCCTCAATGAATTTTTGGAGATTGAGCAGTATAGCGCGCTGGATGGGTTTGGGGATCTGTCGATTGTCGACCCGATTTTGGACGAGGCCGCGCGGTTCTGTCAGGAGGTGTTATTCCCGCTGAACCAAACGGGGGATGAAGAAGGCCTGCATTTTGAGAATGGCGAGGTGCGCTTGCCGGCCGGGTTTAAAGAAGCGTATCAGACCTATGTGCAATCAGGCTGGCCGTCTTTCACCTGTGATCCGAAATATGGCGGGCAGGGCTTGCCAGAAGTGCTGAACATGCCGATCACCGAGATGATTTGCTCGGCGAATCTCTCTTTTGGACTGCTGCCGGGCTTAACGCATGGGGCGTATAACGCGGTGCATCTGCATGCGGAAGAGGGGTTGAAGGAAAAATACCTGCCGAAGATGATCGAAGGCACGTGGACCGGGGTGATGTGCTTGACCGAGCCGC
>JANQQO010000164.1 GCA_028289305.1 Rickettsiales bacterium
TAAACAGCACATCAAACAAGCGCCCCAAGATCATCGCATCGGCAATATCGCTGACCTGAAACTCATCAAAACACAAGAGCTGCACTTCCTTGGCGATCGCCTTGGCGATCTGCTGCAGCGGGTCTTTGCCGCGCCGGCTGCGCTGTTGCTGCAGGCGCTGATGCACCTCCAGCATGAAGGCGTGAAAATGCACCCGGCGTTTGCGCTTCACCGCCGCATGCGTGAAAAACAAATCCATCAGCAGCGATTTGCCGCGCCCCACCTCGCCATAAATATACACGCCTTGCCGTTCCGCCTCGCTATGCGGCGGCGGCGATAAGCCAAAAAACCCTCTAACACCGCCGCGCATCTGCGCCTCCAGCGCATCCTCCAGTGCTAAGAGCCGCTGCAACACCTGCATCTGCGCCGTATCGGGGTGAAGCAACCCTTCGCGCACCCGCGTCACATAGGCGCGCGCCAGCGGGCTTTCCTCGCAAGATAGTGCTTCCAATGCCGATGGGTTCATATTCTCACCTTAGTCTTTTGTATAGCTATGTGTCCAAAAATATAGTGTTTTATAAATTTATTTATACTAGGCATCCAAGGCGAATAAAATTCTAGCGTACACGGTTAGTACGTGAAACCGAGGTGACATAAAATAAAGTACACTTTAATTTTATGTCACCAAAGGTTCGCCAATTTTATGAGTCCGCAGGATAACGACGTAGAAATGAATTTAGGAAACGCTATATGCATATATACCGTGATCACCACAGCCTAACCGCCTTCCGCGCACAACACAAGCGTATCGCCTTCATCCCCACTATGGGCGCGCTGCATGCAGGCCATCTATCGCTGGTAGAATTGGCCCAGAACGACGCGGATGCGGTGCTGGTCAGTATTTTTGTCAACCCCACCCAGTTTGGCCCCGCGGAGGATTTTTCTGCCTATCCGCGCCAGGAGGAAGCAGATCTCGCCCAGCTCGAAAATGCCGGCGTGGCGGCGGTCTACCTCCCCACAATGGAAGAAATCTACCCTAACGGGCCCGACATCACCGAGCAGGCCGGGCCGTTGGGCGATATCCTCTGCGGTACAGACCGGCCCGGCCATTTCGATGGCGTACTCACCGTGGTGCGCCGCCTCTTTGCCCTCACCACGCCAGATAGCGCTATTTTCGGCGAAAAAGACTATCAGCAGCTAGTGTTGATTCGCCAGATGGTAGCCGAGCACACCCTGCCCATCACCATTCTTGCTGCCCCCACGGCGCGCGCTGAAGATGGGCTCGCCCTCTCATCGCGCAATGCGTATTTAAGCGACGAACAGCGCGCCATCGCCCCGCTGCTTTACCGCACACTCAGCAATACCGCAGAACACATCCGCCAAAGCGCATCCGATATCCCCACCTTGCTGGAGGATGCGGTGACCCTACTCACCGCTACCGGCTTCACCGTGCATTATCTCGAATTGCAGGATGACACCACCCTCGCCCCGCTACAAGAAAACACGGCCCAAGCACGCCTGTTTGCCGCCGCCACACTCGGCCCCACCCGGCTTATCGATAATGTAAAACTCTCGTAAGGGAAAAATGCGTAAAAGCGGGAACCCCTAAAATTCGCTAGTAATAGCGGATTTTACTCCTCCTCCGGCTCCACTGGAGGGAGAGGATACTGCGTACCCCCCTGCTGGCGCATATAGGCGATCATATCGGCGATATCTTTTGGCTTACGCAACCCGACAAACGCCATTTTCGTGCCCTTCATGAATTTCTTGGGGTTGTTCAAGAACGCGTAGAGATTGTCATAATCCCAGCCTACATTCATGCTCGCCATCGCATTGGAATACGCAAAATCGGCGTTTTGCGCCATTTGATTGCCGAGTACTCCCCATAGATTTGGGCCCACTTTATTCGCCCCACCTTCATCAAAGGTGTGGCAGGCTAAGCATTTTTTCGCAACATTCTTCCCGCGTTCCGCGCTGGCGGCGGCCATCAGCTGGCCAATCTTAATCACCACCTCTTCTTTCACCGTCCCACCCGGTGTTTCTTCGGCCACCTCAATCTGATATCCGCGTGTCTCCGATATTTCTGGATGATAGAGCGCCCCGCCTATTTTGCCGATCATCATCGCCGCCAAACCGGCGATCAACACCGAAGCCGCTATTTTATTTAATTCCAATCCATCCACGCGCGATATTTCACCCTTGAGACTATATTTTTACGCACAACTTACCTATAACTGTAGCCGTATGTTTTATCAATATGAGATTTCATGATGCACCCCATCATTGTGATTCCCGCCCGGCTTGAATCGACGCGTTTACCGCGTAAACCCTTGGCCGATATTGGCGGTATACCAATGATTGTGCACGTGCTGCGCCGCGCAGAGGCGGCTGCGTGCGGCCCGGTCTATGTCGCCTGTGATGGCGATGACATTGCAGATGTCGTCACTGAAGCGGGTGGCCACGCCATCCTCACGGATCCCGAGCTCCCCTCCGGCACCGACCGCGTCCATGCCGCGCTGCAGCAGATCGACCCCAAAGAACAGCACGATATCGTCATCAACATCCAGGGCGATCTCCCCTTGCTCGAGCCACAGGCGGTGCAAGACGTGCTTCTGCCCTTCCGCCGCAAGAAAGATGTCGCGATCAGCACGCTGGTCAGCCCCATCACCGACGACGCCGAAGCCACCGATCCGCATGTCGTCAAAGCCGTCATCACCTGGGATTATGATGGTGAGCTTGGCCGCGCGCTTTATTTCACCCGTGCCACCGCACCCTGGGGTGAAGGCCCACTCTGGCACCATATTGGGCTCTATGCCTATACCCGTGAGGCGCTCACCACCTTCACACAACTGCCTACCAGCCTGCTCGAGCGCCGAGAAAAGCTCGAACAACTGCGCGCGTTAGAACACAATATGCACCTAGCCGTCGTCAAAGTAGACCACATCCCGCTTGGCGTCGACACCGCAGAAGACCTCGAAAAAGCCCGAACCCTCTATGAAAGCAGCTAAAGGAGACCCTTATGGAAAAACCCTATGACATCGTCGGCGTCGGCAACGCCATTGTCGACATCCTCGCCTATACCGATAACGCCTTCCTCGACGAGCAAGGCCTAGAAAAAGGCGTGATGAAGCTCGTCGACGAGGTGGAGGCGAAGAAGATCTATAACGCGATGGGGGCGGCCACAGAGTGCTCCGGTGGCTCGGTGGCAAATACCATCGCCGGCCTCGCCGGGCTTGAGGCGAAAACAGGCTTTATCGGCCGCGTCAAAGACGATCAATTCGGCGATATCTTCCGCCATGATCTACAGCGCAGCGGCGTGCATTTCAACACACCCGCCGCGACAGAAGGCAAGCCCACCGCGCATTGCCTCGTGCTCGTCACCCATGATGGCCCAAGCTCCATCCAAGCAAAAAACACCGAGCGCACCATGGCCACCTATCTCGGCGCCAGCACCGAGATGGACCGCGACGATATCGATTTCGACCTCCTCACCCAAGCCAAGGTGATGTATGTCGAGGGCTATCTGTGGGACCAGCTCGATGTGCGCGATGTCATCGCTGAAGCCATGGACGCGGTGCATGCCGCAGGCGGTAAAATCGGCTTCACCCTGTCCGACCCGCTCTGCGTCGAGCGCCACCGTGATGCATTTTTGTCACTGCTGGAAGGAAAAATCGACCTGCTCTTCGCCAATGAAAAAGAGATCCGTACCCTCTACGAAGAACAAGATTTACGCAAAATCTTCTACAAAATACAGGGTATGTGCGAGCTTGCGGTCATCACCCGGGGTGCGAGTGGCTCTGTGGTCGTCGATCAGAACGGCGAAATCCACACCATCGAAGCCGAAAAAGTCGAAGAAGTCTACGACGTCACCGGTGCCGGCGATCTCTATGCCAGCGGCTTCCTATATGGCTATGTTAACCATTTCAGCCACGAACAAAGCGCGCGGCTGGGCAGTCTCTGCGCCGCAGAAGTCATCAAATTCCTAGGCGGCCGCCCGCTCACTGAGCTCAGCCCCTTCATCGCTCAGGCACAAAGCGCATGACCACAGCACCGCATTGGCTCAGCGCCTGGCGCGTCTACGCCCACCCGCATATGGTGGGCATCGCCCTGCTCGGCCTGGTCAGCGGCTTCCCGCTCGCGCTCACCGCCTCCACGCTCGGCGCCTGGCTCAATGCGGAGGGCATCTCTAAAACCGCGATCGGCCTCTTCGCCCTGGTCGGCACCCCCTATACCCTCAAATTCCTCTGGGCCCCGCTGATGGACCAGCTCGCCATTCCCGGCCTCACCAAGCGCCTCGGCCGCCGCCGCAGCTGGCTGCTCGTCTCCCAGCTCGCCCTGATGGGAGCACTCTTCGCCCTCGGCAGCAGCGATCCCAAAACCGCCCTCGGCCTCACCGCGCTCTTCGCGCTCTTCACCGCCATCGCCTCGGCCAGCCAAGATATCGTCATCGACGCCTACCGCGTTGAAATCCTCGAAGAACGCCAGCAAGGCGCGGGCGCTGCCAGCATCGTCTTCGGCTATAATGTCGGTATGCGCCTCATTGGCGGCGGCCTCGCGCTTATCCTCGCTGACCAATTCTCCTGGCAGGCGGTCTATGCCTTGATGGCCGCACTGGTCCTCCTCGGCAGCGCCGTTGTCTGGCGCATGGGCGAGCCCAAAGCCCCACCGCCTGTTAAGCATACCCATTGGCTAGATTGGCTCGACCACGCCGTCATCGCCCCGTTCCGCGAGTTCCTCACCCGCCCTGGCTGGCTGTATCTCCTGCTTTTCATCGCGCTGTATAAATTCGGCGATGCCTTCGCCGGGCTCATGACCATCCCCTTCTTGCAAGATATCGGCTTCAGCAACACCGAAATCGGCCTCTACCTCAAAGGCTATGGCCTCGCCGCTACCTTATTCGGCACCTTCCTCGGCGGCGTACTCGTCTACCGCATCGGCATGATTGGCGCGCTCTGGGCCAGTGGCGCAGCGCAAATGCTCTCTAACCTCATGTTCGTGTGGCAGGCCCATTTGGGCTACGATCCGCATTTCGTCATCGCCCTGATCAGCGTGGAGAATATCAGCGCTGGCATGGGTACTGCCGCCTTCGTCGCCTTCATCAGCCAGCTCTGTAACGCGCAATACACCGCGACGCAATACGCGCTGCTCAGCTCGCTTGCCGCCATTGGCCGCACGCTGCTCTCTTCTTCCTCTGGCGTGATGGTCGATCTTCTCGGCTGGGTACCGTTCTTCCTGCTTTCTACCGCCGTGGCCCTGCCCGGCCTCTTCCTACTCTCTCGCATCGGCCGGTTTTACAAACCTGAAAAATAATTCCTGCCCAAAAACCCCTTCCACCCTCACATCTGAAAAATTCTTAAAAATCGGCGAGTTATTAACGTTTTATTAACCTTTTTGGTGTAGTCTATGATATGCTACAACTGTGATGACTATGCGTATAGTTGTGGGGGAAGAAGGGAGTAAGCGACATGGAACTGTCAGAAAAAGGCCAAACTTTCCTGGATGGCGTACAAAACGGCAAGCATAGCCGACAACAAGTCACCGGCCTCACTAAATTCGTTGAAGGGAAGGTCTCAGAAGAGATGCAGGCACTGTATAGCCCTGACGAAATAACCGCTCTAACCGCTTTACAAGGCACAGACCGGGATGTTGAAGCGCGGATGAGCGTAAAACTAACGCCGCATTACTTTGATCGCGCCCAAAATAGTGTGCCGCTACAAAATCTGGTAAAAGCGCGCCCCGAAGAGACGCAAGATCTCGCCGGGCAAGACGATCCTTCTCAACAATTGAAATATTCGCCTACAGAAGGCCTGCTACACAAATATGAAATGGCGCTGCTCTATGTCATCACCACCTGCTCGGCCCATTGCCGCTATTGTTACCGCTCCGATGTCATCAACCAAAAGGAAATCACTAAAGAGGATGGCTCCACCGTAAAAAAAGAACTCGCTAACCCAGATGAAATCGTTCAATACATCACCGAGCATAACCAAGCCGTAGCAGAAAATGACGGCGCGCACCCGGATACCGGCCGCCCTAAATTGCGTGAAGTGTTGCTCTCCGGGGGCGATCCCATGGTGCTTAGCAATAAAAACCTTGCCACATGGATGGCCACACTCGCTGAGGCCGGCGTGGAAACCATCCGCATTGGCACCAAAGAGCTCGCCTTCTACCCCGACCGGTTTGGAGAAAACTTCATGGCCATGCTCGATAGCTTCCACGAGACCTACCCCGATGTCAAACTGCGCTTCGCCGTGCATTTCACCCATCCAGATGAGTTCTTGCAGAAAGACGATACTGGCCAATATATCCAAAAAGAAGGTGGTGGCTATCTCTGGCATGAGGATACGCTAGCACCCATACAAAAACTCACCCAGCGAGGCGATTGGATCACCCTTGCCAATCAAACCCCCATCATCTGGCAAGTAAACGACAATGCAGATGCCATCCGCATCATGCAGCGCGAACTCAAGCGCGAAGGGGTACAAAACCATTATTTCTTCCAAGGCCGCGAAATCGAAGGCCATAGAGCTTTTAACGTTCCCGTTGAAGAAACATGGCGCATCGTCAATGATTCACAAAAAGGCCTTTCGGGTATGGAAACCAATGCACGCTGTGCAATGTCTACCGTACATGGCAAGGTGGAGGTAATCAGTGTCACGGATGAGCCTATCCCTGGGGTGCCCGGAACCGAAAACGGCTTTGTCGTACTCAAAGTATTACGCTCCCCAGAAGACGCCGAAACACGCGGAAAAATCAGCATTGTCGGGCGCAATCCTGAAGCCCTCTGGCTAACCGGATATGAAGACCGCGTTATCTATGACGAAGCAGGTTTATTTCCTGGTGCTACCCCCCTGGCCGCCCCAGAAAATGCCAGCCAGATTGACCAATTCATACGTGCAATGCAAGATATGAACCGTATGTTTGAAGGCATGTCTCCAGATACATTCCAAGAAACAGCTGAAAAAGCCATGCACGTAGAAGCCCAGAGAGCCCGCGACGTGCAAAATAAAGGCCGGCGAGAAAGATAACCTCCCGCTAATCCTCCTCCTCCGCCCCTGCATCGGGTTCGAAGGAATAGCCCGCGGAGCGCACAGTTTTCACCCTATCGCCCAAGCCTTGTTTGCGCTCATTGAGCGATTTGCGCAAGCGGCGAATATGCACATCCACCGTACGCGGCTCCACGTAAATCTCCCTACCCCACACCGAATCGAGAATATGCTCGCGGGTAAATACCTGCCTAGGATGCGCCAGGAAATGCGCGAGCAGGCGAAATTCGGTCGGCCCCAGCCGTATCGGCTGATCGTCATACCGCGCCATATATTTGCTCAAATCCATGGTGATCCCCGCCACTTCCAATATCTGCATCGAAAACGCCGGCCGCATGCGCCGGAGCACCGCGCGTATCCGCGCAATCAGCTCCCCAGGCGAAAACGGCTTCACCACATAATCATCCGCCCCCGCATCCAAGCCGCGCACGCGATCATCCTCCTCGCCGCGCGCCGTCAGCATGATAATCGGCAGCCCCCGCGTATCCGGGTTATCGCGCAGGCGTTCGCAAATCTCAATGCCAGAAAGCCCGGGCAGCATCCAATCGAGCAGCACCAAATCCGGCTGTTGATGCCGAATCAACTCCAGCGCCTCTTCGCCATCGGCAATGAGATTCACCAGAAACCCTTCTTTTTCGAGATTATATTGAATCAGCGTTGCAATCGCCTCTTCATCTTCCACCACCAACACCGTTGGCGTTAATATCGGCCCGTCATCACTCATACGCCTTAAAATACCCTGTTACAGCGCAAGAGTCAAAATAGGATTGGGCTTTAGGGATTAGCCAAACTTACCTTTAATATATTGCTTGGTTTTCTTCTGTTTGGGGTCAGAGAATAACTTCTTCGTTTCCCCCTCCTCTATCAATTCACCCAGATGGAAGAAGGCGGTGCGGTCTGATACGCGCCGCGCCTGCTGCATCGAGTGCGTCACAATCACAATCGTGTATTTTTCCTTCAGCTCCACAATTAAATCCTCAATCACCCCGGTCGCAATCGGGTCCAGCGCCGAGCACGGCTCATCCATCAGCACCACTTCAGGATCCACTGCAATCGCCCGCGCGATGCACAGCCGCTGCTGCTGCCCACCTGAAAGCGAGGTGCCCGGCTCGTGCAGACGGTGTTTCACCTCTTCCCACAGACCCGCTCTGATAAGCTTACGTTCTACCAACTCGTCCATTTCGGCTTTTGTGTGGACTAAACCGTGTATTTTGGGCCCATAAAGCACGTTTTCATAGATAGACTTAGGAAATGGGTTCGGTTTTTGGAAGACCATGCCGATTTTGCGCCGCAAATACACAATATCAACCCTCTTCTTATAGATATCATGCCCATCAAGCAGTATTTTGCCTTTGATATGGCAGTTTTCAATCGTGTCATTCATACGGTTCAAACAGCGCAAAAAGGTCGATTTCCCACAACCTGAAGGGCCAATCAGCGCGGTCACCTGATTGCGCGGAATATCCAAATTCACGTCAAACAGCGCCTGCTTCTCGCCATAAAACACATTGACCTTCTTCACCGCAATGCGTGTATTACCTTCTTTTTTAGCCATAACGTTACCCTACTAAAAATCCTATTAAAGTAATAAATGCTGCTATAAAAACGCTAGCATGTGCTGAAAATGATGATTTTTGAGAACCGTACCGCAATGTACGTAAGAGTACCTGAGGAACGGAAGCGCAGAAAATCGTCATTTGCAAGCCATGATAGTAGTTTTTAGAGTAGTATTTACCACTTCACCGCGTAGCGCTTGCGCAACCATACGGCTAATGCGTTGGCGAGCACAAGAAAAACCAGCAATACGATAATCGCCGCCGAGGTTTTCTCAATAAACCCAAGCTCCGGACTATCGCTCCACAGATAAATCTGCACCGGCATCGTCGTCGAGGGGCTTAAGAAATGCTGCGGCACATCGGCGACAAACGCCACCATCCCAATCATCAGCAACGGCGCGGTTTCCCCAAGCGCCCGTGCAACACTCAAAATCGTCCCGGTCATAATCCCCGGCAGCGATAGCGGCAGCGTATGATGCAACACCACCTGCATCGGCGAGGCGCCGAGTGCGCGCGCCGCATCACGAATCGAGGGCGGCACGGCTTTGAGCGCATGGCGCGTGGCGATAATAATCACCGGCAGAATCAACAGCGCCAGCGTCAGCCCACCGACCAGCGCCGAGGAACGCGGCATCCCAAATAAATTCAGATAGATAGATAGACCAAGCAGCCCAAATACAATCGACGGCACCGCCGCCAGATTATTGATATTCACCTCCAGCACATCGGTCAGCCGATTTTTCGGCGCGAATTCCTCCAAATACACCGCGGTGGTCACCCCCACCGGGAACGATACCAGCATGCAGATAATAATCGTGAAGAACGACCCGAGCATACTCCCCAAAATCCCCGCCTGCTCCGGCTCGCGCGAATCGCCGCCGGTAAAAAACACCGTGTTAAAGCTGCTGCGCACCCGCTCTTGCTCCGCCAGCGCATCAAACCAGCCGAGCTGCCGATCTTTAACCACTCGATTAACTTCTGGCAGCGCGCGGTCAATATAGCCTTTCTTCAGCATATCGATCTCTGAAGAGGCTGGCAGCCACAGCACATGCGTCTGTCCAATACGTGTCGGGTCAGCAAGCACATAATCGCGTAACTCAAAGCCAGCCCCCTTGCTTACCAGCTGGTATAATTGAATGCGCCCACGCCGATCCGTCACCTCGGGGAACAGCGCCCTTAGCGCGTCATGCACCAATTTTTGGTAATTCGCGCGCGATAGCGTCTCCAGATCACGTGTGCCCGCCGGGTCGATCACCTCTGCATCCAGCTGTACCGCCAGCTGCAGCTGCGTCCGCACAAACGCGCTATACCCCTTACCCACTATCGTAATTAACAATATGCCTAAGAACGCACAGGCGCAGAGAATCATCACAAGCCCAAGCCCGCGGAAGCGCTTTTCCTTACGATGCCGCCGCGCAATCTGCCGTGCAACCGGCCCTTCCGGTATCAAGGGTGATTTATTCATATTGCTCCCGATATTTCTTCACAATCACCATCGCGATCACATTGAGCAGCAGCGTGATGATAAACAGTGTCAGCCCCAACGCAAAGGCAGAAAGGGTTTTCGCACTATCAAACTCCTGATCGCCCACCAATAACGTCACGATCTGTGCCGTCACCGTGGTTACTGACTCGAGCGGATTTGCCGTCAGATTCGCCGCCAATCCTGCCGCCATCACTACAATCATCGTTTCACCAATCCCGCGCGAAATCGCAAGCAGCAACGCCCCCATAATCCCCGGCAGCGCCGCGGGGATCACCACGCGTTTAATCGTCTCTGAGCGCGTCGCTCCAAGCCCAAGCGAGGCCTCACGCAGCGCCGCGGGCACCGCATTCATCACATCGTCTGAAAGCGAAAGCACGAAGGGAATAATCATCACCCCCATCACAATACCTGCAGAAAGCGCGCTTTCAGACGCCACTTCCAGCCCCAACCCATCTCCAAGTGTGCGCAAAAATGGCGCAAAGGTAATCACCGCAAAATAGCCGTAAACCACCGTCGGCACGCCTGCAAGCACCTCCAAAACCGGCTTCACCGCATCGCGAAATCTCTTTGACGCATATTCCGACAGATAAATCGCCGATAACAACCCAATCGGCCCGGCAATACACATCGCAACAAAGGTAATCAGCAGCGTGCCCGTAAACACCGGCACCGCCCCAAACGCACCCGAACTCCCCGCTTGATCCGCACGAATCGCGGTTTGCGGACTCCATTGCAAGCCAAATAAAAACTCACTCACCGGCACGTGCTGGAAAAATAGCCAGGATTCATACGCCACCGAGGCAATAATCAACACCGTAATCGCTACTGACAGAGCGGTACAGAGCAATAACAGCCCATATAACCACCGCTCGGCATGCACCCGCGCATTAAACCTTGGTGACAGCGCAATCAGCGCCAAGAACACCGCAGAAAGCATGATCACCGCAGCAAACACCACCGCCGTCACCGGGTGGGTCAACCACATAATCCCGCTTTTCACTGCAACCATATGAAACAAATAGAACAAACCCAGACTCGGCAGCATGCTCCACAGCACAGCACACCAGCCATAATAGCTCGGCAACGCGTGCAGACGGCTCGTATCCATCATCTGTGCATGATACACCACCACACGTTGCGCTAAATAAAACGCCACCACGCCGAGCACAGCAATTGTCAGGATACCAGTAAATAACGCCATAGTATTGACTTTACGGGGGATATTGTCTGCTCACCCTAGCAGTATTTAGCAAAAATACAAGCGAGATCCGTACAGCACCACAGCGCCCCTTATTCAACCAAGCGGCAAAAGAACGGTAAACGTACTACCATGGCCGAGATTGCTCTCTACATGCAGCCATCCCCCATGGCGATCAAGCACGTGTTTAACAATCGAAAGCCCAAGCCCCGTGCCCCCCTCTTTGCGCGACCGCGCTGTATCCACGCGGTAAAACCGCTCGGTAAGCCGCGGAATATGCTCTTGCGGGATGCCTTCGCCCTCATCCACCACCGATACCGCAAGCAGCATCTCCTGCCCTTTAAAGCGCCGCCGCTCCGGAAATTTGTTCTTCAACCGTTCGGTTTTTATAGTGATTTTGCTTTTTGCAGGGCTGTATTTAATCGCATTGTTAATAAGATTGGTGAACACGAGTATCAGCTCATTCGCATCGCCCAGCACGGCAGGCAGCGCCGCATCATACACCTCCCCAACCTGAATCTGCTTTGCCTCCGCCGCATGCGCCACATTCTTGCGCGAGATCGCCAAAATATCATGCACATCGATGGTCTCACTGGGCGGCGTACGATTGCCGCGCTCAATCTTCGAGAGCGACAGCAAATCATCCACCAAATTCGACATCCGCTCCGCCTGCTGTTCCATCGTCTCTAAAAACGTCTCACGCGCTGCCGCATCCTCCTTCGCCGTTGTCCGCAACGTCTCAATAAACCCAATCAAACTCGTCAGCGGGGTGCGAATCTCATGGCTCGCATTAGCCACAAAATCGGCAAATGTCTGCTCGGTGCGCTTCAGCTCCGTCACATCATGCATCGCAATAATCACCGCAATCCCTGTCGGCGACGACACCGGAAAGCGCTCCACCCGCACTAAATAATCCCGATAGAGCGGGTCTTCTAACGAAAATTCCACACCATGCCCCTCTTTTTCCTCCAGCACAGCACGGATCGCCTGTTGCAGGGTTGGATGCGCCAGGAGCTCCGTAAACGCCTCCTCATAGGGCTGACCAAAATTCTGCACCGCGGCGTTATTCGTCCGCACGATATTCCCCTTGTGATCTAAGAAAATCAGCACATCCGGCAGGGTATCGATCACAATCTTGCTCTCTCCCACCAGCGATTCCAGCTGCTCGCGCCGCGCCTCCCACGAGCGATGCAACCGCTCCACCGCCTGCGACAGCTCTTCCACATTACTCAAGAAGCTCAAATCTGGTGGCTCCGCTTTCTTATCCTCCGCCAGCTGCTCCACATAGCGCGTCAGCGATCCCAAATCCGCGATATAGGGCCGCACAAAAATCAGCGATAGGATGAAAATCACGCCCAAGCCCCACGCGGCCTCTGATACTCCCACCACATTATACAGCAGATAAATCGCGATCAGCATCACCGGCGCTAGCATGATGATCGCCGTGCCTTTAATCAGCGTACGCCAATGAATCCGCCTGCGCGCGGCCTGCCCTTTCGGAGAATCAAAAAAACGACGTAATGCGGTCACCAATGCCATATCTGCTCCACTATGCTACCACGGCTAGCATAGCACCTAGTAATGGAATAGGGAATCGAGAACGGTAAATGGAGATTTGCAGGCCATTAAACGCCTTATAACGGCACTATCTAGACCTTAGGATTCCATAAAATCAGGATGCTGTACGATATCAAAACGGAAAATACTGGTTGATGTGCCAGCTAATTCCAATAACACATCGGTGTCAGCCTGAAATCCCGGCGTATCATCCACCCCAATCGCAGCAAATTTGCGGCCAATAAAATCACCGCCGATGATATTGATATTCTGCACATCGCCATTGCCAGTTCCCACGGACATGTCTTCCGGATCACTCGCACCCGCATGATCAAACGTGCCGGTAATCAGCGCCAACACATCGGCAATACTATTAGCATTGCCGGCCACCACGCCATAGCTTACATTCGCAGGCACCGTCCCTCCACCTGCGAGCGTAATATCCGGAATCCGCGCAAAAAGCTGCACCTGGTCGGTCAGTGAAACAAAATCATTCACCACATCCACCTGGTTCACCCCATCCGAGGCATTCGAGCTTAGGCCCACCACACTTGGATCCGCTCCATCAAACCCGTAAGTCAGCACATCCACCCCCCCTCCAAGCGTCAAGATATCTCGCCCTTGGTCGGTGCGAATTTCTTCTATCTGCGCGCTGCCAATGATCGTATCGGCCATATCACTGCCAAAAAGCAGCAAACTTCCGGTGCCAGCCGCCACCACACGATGCGCGCTGCCATCCTGCAGCAAGAAAATCTCATCATCCGCCCGGCTCAGCAACACATCAAAATTGGCACTCACCGCTGAAGTATTCACCGTCAGCGCGGCTTCCGACGTCGCAGAGAAAAAGTCAATCCGCACCTGCCCCAAATCGGTGCGATTCAAAAATACATTATCAAACACCGCCGGCCCACCGCCCGGGCTTTGTATCACATCAATGCCAAATACATTGGCAAAATTCGTTGGATTAATTGGGCTAGCCCCATTAAATGCCACCGTATCCTCACCCGCACCGCCGATCAATGTATCGGTATCGGTCAGATTCACCGGCTCAAAATCAAAACGGTCATTCCCTGCTCCGCCATCCAGCTGATCATCCCCGGTATTGGGCGCTAAAACATCATTCCCCTCGCCGCCAAACAGCGAATCATCGCCCTCTGAGCCAAACAAACTATCATCTCCGAGGTCACCAAATATCTGATCATTCCCTAGCCCACCAATAATTGTATCATTTCCTTGCCCGCCGCGCAGCGTATCTTGGCCAATGCTGCCTATCAGCGAATCCGCACCCTGATTGCCATTCATCACCAATGTCGCCGCGATATTAGCACCACGCCCATCCAGCGTATCATCACCCCCACCACCAAACGCCATGCCCTGCTCCGAAGGCCCAGGCGCAATCACAATAATATCATTACCCAAATCCCCACGCAGCGTGTCTTGCCCGCCATTGCCACGCAGCGAGTCATCGCCCTGACCGCCACGCAGCGAGTCATTATCCGCCGAGCCAAACACCGTATCATTCCCCGCATTGCCCTGCGCGAAATTACGGCCCGACACGCCGTCAATCACATCATTGCCGACATCGCCAAATATCGTATCCCCGCCTTCGCCCCCTTCAATCGTGTCATCGCCCTGCCCACCGCGCAGCACATCATCACCATCCCCGCCGAGCATCACATCATTGCCCGCATTGCCCTGCGCGAAATCATTGCCCCCCGCACCGGCAATCGTATCATTTTCGCCAAATCCAAAGAATAGCTCACCCGCTGGGGTGCCGCTCAATAACTGCGCCGCATCATCGAGTATCGGCGCTGTATTGCCCACCGCGGGAAATCCGGTGGTCTCATCCCCAAAAAACGCCGCGCTCGGCCCAAAGAACGTGAAATTGCTACTGATCAGCCCAGACAGCCGTAAATCTCCACCAGCAGCCGCCGTCAGCGTCACCGCCAGCGATGTATTCCCCGCATTCACCGCCGCCTCATTCTCCGCGCGGAAAATCCGTACCGCCCGCGCCGTGCCGATCACGACCTCGGCAAAGCGGAAATCAATCGCCTCCCCATCGAAAAAGCCAAACACGATGGAATCTGCCGCCGGGTCAAACGCGATTGTCTGCCCAATCTGTCCGCTGAAAATAAATGACGTCATGCTGCTCTATACCTGACGTGTCGCCACACGCATATACTGTGGATATTGCTACTACCACCTACCATATATTGTTTGTACCGCAAAAACGCTGGAAAGAAAAGAGGAAGTATAGTAATTCCAAGTTAAAATGCTTGGAGTTACTATGAAAATCGCACCCGAAAGGCCGATTTTCCAACACTGTAAGCGAGCGAATCACCAAACTCTACCTGAAGAAACGCGAGAATACGTATGTACGAAGACATCATGAACCGCCTTAAAGCGAGTAATAATCTCTTTGCCTTCGGCAAAGTGCCCAAGCAGGATGTGTGTAACATTCTGTTTGGCCCATATTACACCAAGGTGGTCTTCGAAAATGGCAAATATGCCTTGCTCGGCCGCGGCGCGTTCAACCTTATGTATCACACACGCTGCTTTGGCTCGACCAAGGCCTATAAAGAACCCGCACTCATCGCCGGCAGCTTCAGCGAATCCGCGTCCGATACAAATATCCTTCTCGGCGGCGAACATGCTAATGAACGCGTGGTTAATTGCGTCTTTGGCGCCCATCCACAAATCCGCAACGCGCTGCGTGATGCTAAGGCCAATTTCGATCTAGAAAGCACAAAAGGCGCGGTTACCATTGGCGGCAATGTCACGATTTCTACCCATGTCACCATCCTCTCTGGCGTCACCATTGGGGATGGTGCGGTGATCGGGGCAGGGTCAGTCGTCACCAAAGATGTACCGCCTTTTGCGATTGTCGCTGGGAACCCGGCGCGTATCTTGCGTTATCGGTTTAATGAAGCCATTCGCGAAGAATTACTGCGTATTCGCTGGTGGGATTTTAGCGAGCAGCTTTTGGTGAAGCATTTTGATGCGATTCAGCGCCTGGATGAGCCCGGTATCCGCGCCCAGTTTAAAGACATTCCTGCCGGCGCCTATGCCGAGCCGCGCTACCGCCTTGTGATCAGTGCGCGCCGCGAAGGCGGCGAGAAAGCCTTTATTGGCTTAGCAGGAGTTGAGGTGGATGGCGAATTCATTCCGCGTGAGGAACTACCAGAAGAATTTGATTTCTTTGAGGAGCAAGCACGCCCGCGCGAGGATGGCAAACTCTACATGATCCCCGATATCTTTGTCGCCACAGGGCTGGTGAAAGAGAAGAAGCGGGCGTAAAATAAATTCCCTCCCCCAGTAGGGGGGAGGCTAGGAGGGGGGCAAGTAATGAGTAACCTACCAACCTTGGCCCCCACCCTGTCCCTCCCCCTAAGGGGGAGGGTTTTTTCTATCATTATCTAAAAAAAAGAAAGGGAAGGAGCGCTAGCGACGCGGTGCGACCAAGGGGGAGCTTTAAGCCTTCGCCTGTCGCGGCGTAGCTCAACGAGCGAAGACGGATGGCGCATGAGCGTCATTTAAAAAAGAAAGGGCGGCCCCGAAGGACCGCCCTCTCACATCGCCCCAGCTTTCACCGAGGGTCAGTACTGTTGTCTCTCCCGCTCTCTGTCCTCCGTAGCCTTGGCGTAGGAGGACGCGGAAGAATGTCGACGTAACCGCTTACGTGACAAAGTCGAAGTTGGCGTTCACCAAGTTACCAAAGTCCGTAGTGCTCATTTCCAGAGACAGTAGATCGATACGCCCTGTAATATTACTAAAGCCCGTATC
>JANQQO010000150.1 GCA_028289305.1 Rickettsiales bacterium
TTGCTCCCCCTTGAGGGGGGAGCAGCTGAGCTAGGGAGCGTTTAGCGACCGCAGCGAGGCGAGGGGGTGATTCTGAAGACAGAAGACAGAAGACAGAAAAGAACACCCCCACCAGATTTCCTAAGTTCGTCTTCGGCTCACTAAGTAAATCTTGCCTCCCCCCTCAAGGGGGAGGTAAAACAAATTAATCCTAAAAATTCTATTTTCTTATTGACTTATAGTGTTTTTTATACTATAAATAGAGTGTATTTTTGTGTTTTGTGCACATAAAGAAAGCAATACGGCGGTTAAGCAGCCCGTCGTTTAACATATTAAGTATTTGTTTTTCTGTATTTTTTGCCCTGTGTGGGGCTAGGTCTTCTAAGAAAGAAGGTGAAGAAATGATTTCGTTCGAGGTGAAAGCTTCAGATGGAGCAATTGTGACATGTACTGCGCAGGAAGAGGACCTTCCTGGAATGCATGCCGGAGGCAGCCTTGCAAACATGCAATTCTCTGGCATGGAAATTGTGCTGCCTGAGTTGACGTTCAACACCACTCTTGACCGCAAGGCATTTTGTAAGGCCCTACGCAGTTTCGCCTGTGGAAAGGTGATCGACGCTGCACAGGGTGGTGACGCCATTGCTTTCTCAAGGGAGGTCGAAGTTGCCTTTGATATGTGTGTCGCTGATAATAGCGGCAACAGCATCAAAACAGCTTTGTCCACTCTGAAGGAAGAAGTGACCACTCTACTACAGCTGCTGGTCATGCTTGGCAGTAAGCACGACGTGGCGGAGCTTGAAGAGCTGTTTCGAACAGTCTCTTTTCAAACAACGACAAAATCTCCGCACTACGAGAGTAAGACGAATACGCCCGCAGAACTTCGGATTATGCTGGATGCGCTTCAGTCCAGAGAAGAGCTTCCAATGCGTTCGTTCTTCGAAGGTTCCAAAAATTAAAGCCGCTGTGGCGGTTTTGCGTACGGCCCGTCATCCCTTTTGGGGGTGGCGGGCCTTTTTTATTGCTACGCCGCGTGTTGGTAAAACGCTTGGAGGCGTTCGGCGACAAAGGGAGAGACGAAGGGGGTGATATCGCCGCCGAGGCGCGCGACTTCTTTCACCAGGCGCGAGGCGATGAAATGGGTGGTTTCTGAGGCTGGAAGGAAGATGGTTTCTAGGCCAGGCTGTAATTTCGCATTCATCGCTGCAAGCTGAAATTCATATTCAAAATCTGACACCGCGCGCAGGCCGCGAATGATGACACTTGCGTGATGCTGCTTAGCAAAATCAACGAGTAGGCCGTTAAACGATTCAACACGGACATGGCTTAGGGAAGCAATGTCGTTCTCCACCATGTCTTCACGCTCTTTTAAGCTGAAGATCGGGGTTTTAGGAATGTCGGCGGCAACGGCGATGATGAGCTCGTCTACGACTGTGAGAGCGCGCTTGATGATGTCCGTATGGCCATTGGTGATGGGATCAAACGTGCCGGGGTAAATGCCAATTGTGCTCATGTGTTTATGGCTGGGGTTGTTGCGTTATGCCTCGTTAGAATCGTCGCTTTCTTCTGGTGCGGGCGCTTCTTCTTCTGCTTCTGCTTCTGAGGCTTCTGTGGGCGGGTTTTCTTCTACGGTGGTTTCTTCTTCTGATGCGTCTTCTAGCGCGTCTTCTGCTTCCTCACCTTCTTCGTCATTCTCAGCGATGCGCGCGGCGGAGACGACCTTTTCGCCCTCGGCGATTTTGAACAAGGTGACGCCCTGGGTGCTGCGGCCGGCGATGCGAATATCGCTGACAGGACAGCGGATGAGCTTGCCTTTATCGGTGATGAGCATGATTTCATCGCCAGTTTTGACTGGGAAACTCGCAACCACGAGGCCGTTTCGTGCGGAGGTGGCGATGTTGACGATGCCTTTACCAGCGCGGTTGGTGGTGCGGTATTCATAAGCGGAGGAGCGCTTGCCGTAGCCGTTTTCGGTGATGGTGAGGATGAGTTCTTCAGCGCGCGCGTAATTTTCGACTGTTTCCTGCGGTAGATCGGTATCGACATCGCCAAGGAAGGAGGCAACATCGGTACCCTCCTCTGAGCGGGCGATGGCGCGGCGATTCTCTACCGGGATTTTGAGGTATTTATCGCGGATTTCGATATCGCTATCCGCGCTACCAAGCACGGTTTGGGAGATGACGTAATCGCCTTTGGAGAGGGACATGCCTCTGACGCCAACGGAGTTGCGGCCTTTGAATACGCGGACGGAATCGACCGAGAAGCGAATGGCTTTGCCTTCGTGGCTAGCGAGGAGGATGTCTTGCTGTTCGTTGCAGACATGGACGCCGATGAGCTGATCGCCCTCTTCGAGCTTCATGGCGATTTTGCCGTTGGATGGCACGCGCTTGAAATCGGAGAGCTTGTTGCGGCGGACATGGCCGCTACGGGTGGAGAACATGATGTCTTGCGTCTCCCACGCGTCTTCATCTTCAGGGAGCGGCATGACGATGTTGATGGTTTCGCCTTCTTCAAGCGGGAAGATATTCATGAGCGAACGGCCGCGCGACTGTGGACCGCCCATGGGGAGTTTATAGACTTTGAGCTTATAGACCTTACCCGCAGTGGAGAAGAAGAGCACCGGTGTGTGCGTGTTGGCGACGAAGAGCTCGGTGGTGATATCTTCTTCGCGGACGGTCATGCCGGCACGGCCTTTGCCTCCACGGCGCTGTGCGCGATAGGTCGAGAGCGGCACGCGCTTGATATAGCCACCCATGGTGACGGTGACGACCATATCTTCCTTTTGGATGTGGTCTTCGATGTCTTCTTCGAACTCGGACTCGGTGATTTGCGTGAGGCGCGGGGTGGCGAATTCTTCCTTGATGGTGATGAGCTCTTTTCGCAGCATGGTGATGAGGCGATCTGGCGAAGCGAGGATATCGAGGTAGTCGGTGATGCTGGTAGCGAGCCCTTGGAGTTCTTCATCGATTTTATTGCGCTCTAGGCCGGTGAGGCGGGAGAGTTTCATCTCTAGGATAGCTTTGGCTTGCGCTTCGGTAAGCGTACATTTGCCGTTATTCACCTGGTTATCGGCATCGTCGACCAGGGCGATGAGTGGTGCGACATCAGCAGCATCCCACTCGCGAGCGAGGAGTTCTTCTTTCGCCGCATTAGGGTCTGCAGCGCCGCGAATAACGGCGATGACTTCATCGATATTAGCAACAGCGATGGCCAGGCCGATGAGCACATGCGCGCGATCGCGGGCTTTGTTGAGCAGGTATTGCGTGCGGCGGGTGGTGACTTCTTTACGGAAAGTGATGAAGGCATCAAGCACCTGTTTGACGTTCATCAGCTCTGGTTTGCCGTGATCTAGCGCGAGAGTATTAACGCCGAAGGAGGTTTGCAGCGGGGTGAATTTATAGAGCTGGTTTAAGATAACATCGGCGACGGCATCGCGGCGGACCTCGACCACGACGCGTACACCGCTTTTATCCGACTCATCGCGGAGATCTGTGATGCCTTCGATTTTTTTCTCACGCACTAACTCGGCGATGCGCTCAACCATTTTGGCTTTGTTGACCTGGTAAGGCACCTCGGTGATGATGATGGCGTCTTTGCCATTTAGTTCCTGAACGTCTGCTTTGCCGCGAATAACGACCGAGCCGCGGCCGGTGTGGAGGGCGGAGTGGCAGCCGGAGCGACCAAGGATGACGCCGCCAGTAGGAAAATCTGGGCCAGGAAGAACGGTTTCAATTTCATCAATGCCGGCTTCGGGTTTATCGAGGAGCATGCAGCACGCTTCGATCACCTCGCCGAGATTATGCGGCGGGATGTTGGTCGCCATACCAACAGCGATGCCCCCTGCCCCATTAACCAGGATATTTGGGAATTCAGCAGGGAGAACGACAGGCTCACGCTCGGTGGCATCGTAATTGTCTTGCCAATCGACCGTGTCTTTATCGATATCGCTGATGAGGGTGTGGGCAGGCTTGGCTAGGCGGGCTTCTGTATAGCGCATGGCAGCGGCATCATCACCATCCATGGAGCCGAAGTTCCCCTGGCCATCAACCAGCGGCAAGCGGAGTGAGAAATCTTGCGCCATGCGCACCAGTGCATCGTAAATAGCGGAATCGCCATGCGGGTGGTATTTACCCATGACATCCCCGACGATACGGGCGCATTTTTTATAGGGGCGGTTATAATCAACACCCATTTCTTTCATCGCGTAGAGAATGCGGCGGTGGACTGGTTTTAAGCCATCGCGAACATCTGGCAGGGCGCGGCTGACGATCACGCTCATCGCGTAATCGAGATAAGCGCTGCGCATCTCCTCTTCTATGGGGATGGGAAGTATTTCAGCGGTGTTGTCAGACAAGGTGGTAAAAAAAATACTATGCGTTTTAGAACGGCTTATTTTTTACAACAGTAGCGCGCGTTACGCAACGGTTTAAATGAGCAGCCAAGCAGCAAGGCCCAGGAAAATGAAGAAGGCGGCAACGTCGGTGATGGTAGTTAGGAATACGCCAGAGGCAATGGCAGGATCAACGCCGAAGCGGGTGAGCAAAAGCGGAATAACCGCACCGGCGAGGCCGGCGATAGCAAGGGCAACGATGGTAGAGGCGGCAAAAACGAGGCTGAGATAAGCATCGTGGTAGTAAAGATAGGATACGGTGGCGACCAGGACGGCGAAGGCCAGCCCATTGATGAACGAGGCGGCGATTTCTTTCGCCACGACGCGGCGGGCATTATTTGTGGTGAGTTCCTTAGTGGCAATACCACGAACGGCGATGGTGAGGGTTTGGGTGCCCGCATTGCCGGCCATGGAAGCAACGATGGGCATGAGCACTGCCAAGGCAACAATTTGCTGGATTGCATCTTCAAAGACGGCGATGACGGCAGAAGCGGCAATGGCAGTGAGGAGGTTAATGAAAAGCCAGGGAAAGCGTTTTTTACTGGTTTTCCAGAGGTCGGAGAAGAGGTCAGTCTGGCTGACCCCGCCGAGGCGCATGATGTCTTCCTGCGCTTCTTCCTGCAACACATCGACGATATCATCGACTG
>JANQQO010000168.1 GCA_028289305.1 Rickettsiales bacterium
AATACGGCAGGATGTACGAGGGCCTTTCGCCTCGCGTCTTCTTGCCTTACTATGTCCGCCTTCGTCTGGCTTCGCTTCGCTACGGCGTGACTACGGCGCGACACTCCGTTTCGCACGCTACTTTGCGGCGTGCTTCGCTCGCCGCGCTGTAGCTAAATTTTGCCTTTGGCAAAATTAGCGAAAGCGGGTGGTGATCCCGGCAGGATTCGAACCTGCGACCCACTGATTAAAAGTCAGTTGCTCTACCAACTGAGCTACGGGACCGCCATAAGGGCCCGCGTTATAGAGCAAGCGCGTCACTTTCGCAAGCGATAAAACCGTGTTTTTGTGGAGCTTTAAGAAAGATGGTGTGGTGGTAACACGCGTGATTCTTGTGTGGATGCGTGAACGAAGGAGAACGATGCATTCTTGTGGCACCAGCGATGGTAGAACACTAGCGCAGCCCCGCCGATGGCATATGCCAACAACACTACGGGACTGATAAGAATGCAACCGATACTAAGAAGAAATTTCACGCGCATTACCGCCCTTTATACAACCATGGGATGAATTATAGCCTAACTTGAGCAACTTATCAACCTAAAGTTGCTATATATTTTGCTATTGTGATCTGCGGGTGTGACCCCCAGTTTTTGGCGGTTTTTACGGGTATGGCGAGGATGTCTTCTGGTTGTATCGGCTTATTCTACTTGCGTCATGGTGATAATTGTCCTATCGAGGATGTCCGGCATGCGGATATCGCCATGTAACCGTTAATGGTTGATAGGCGAATACCCACATGACGCTTTCACTAACAATGGATTGATACAATAAAACGTTAGTGAAACTTCCGTTACAACAACCAATGGAGAATATCTCATGAAACATACGGGTAAATTTCTTGCCGCTGCGAGTGTATTGACACTGGGTGCAACCGCTAATGTAGGCGATGCACAGGCAGAAAAAATGGAAAAATGCTACGGCGTTGTGAAAGCAGGCAAGAATGACTGCGGCAACAAATCCGGCACGCACTCCTGTGCCGCGCAAGCAAAAGAAGATGGCAGCCCAGATGAATTTATTCTGCTGCCTGCTGGTATTTGCGATCGTTTGGTAAACGGCCAAAACAGCTAGGTTTACTTCGTTTTTTCTTGTGGGGCATGGTCTGATCTAAGGGGTCGGCCATGCCCTTTTATTTTGTTGGATAAGAAAAATGTACACAGATCGGGCGATAGAAGGTGTAGGGATTGGGCTCAGGCATCAGCATTTTGCTGATGTGCTGGAGCAACGGCCCGATGTGCCGTGGTTTGAGGTGCATAGCGAGAATTTTTTTGC
>JANQQO010000201.1 GCA_028289305.1 Rickettsiales bacterium
CTTTGCCGGCACGGTGTGGCAGGAGCGGGCAGAGAGCACGATTGGCACGTTTGCGGGGCAGATAGCGGATAACCCTGCGCAATATGTGCATATGCTGCATGGGCAGATGCGCTTCTGGGAGGCAGGCGGTAAGCAGGCGGTGAAGAAGAAAAAATCGGCGCAGGCGGCGCTGCCACAGGTGGAGAGGCGCAAAGCACCGCGCCAGAAAGCACCAAGCAAGGCGCTGGATTCAGCACATTATGTGCAAGTGTCTGCGGCGCTGAATAAGAAGAAAGTGGCGCCGACCGATACGTTTAAGCTGAAAGTGACGTTGAAGATTGCTGAAGGCTGGCATATCCAGCCGCAGACCACAGTGCGGAAAGGGTTAGTGGCGACGCAGGTGGATGTGCGCAGCGCCCATACCACGGTGCGGAAGGTGAGCTACCCGCGTGCGCAGCATTTTGTGGCGGATACGGTGGCGGGCACGGTGGATGTGTATAAAGACGTGATTACCATCCCAGTGACGCTGTATTTAAAGGCGGCGGCGCAGCCAGGGGATATCGAAAATGTGCGGATTATCGTTACTTTTCAGGCCTGTAGCGAGACAAGCTGCTTGCAGACAGCAACCACGGTGGTGGAGATGCCGCTGATTGTTGGGAAGCGCGGGCGCTGATGCTGTGTGACGGCGAATCACCGCATTGTCATAAAATTTCATAAAAAACCCGGTTTTGTTAACGTTTTCTTAACCTTTTTCACGGTATAGTGAAGAGAGTGCGCAGGTGTAAGCCATGCGCGTACCATGAAGAAAATATGAGAAAACAATGGTTCAAGATCCTTTAGATACTCCCCCAGCGACGGAAGAAAGCCCGAGTTTTTTGGGAACGCGTTTAGCGCGTTGGGGTGTTGCTCTGACAGTCATGGTAGGTACTATATGGGGTGCCGTTTCTCTCTGGAAGAGCTCAGAGCGCAGAGAAGAGCAGCGTAGGCAAGAACCGCCCGTAGCGCGTGCGCCAGCAGATGATGGCCGACAGCCGGATGCTGCGCAACAGCAGGCAGATAAGCTGCTTGCAGAGCAAGAGGCGGCGAAAACGGCGGCAGAAGAGAAGGCAGCGGCCGATGCAGCGGCAGCGAAGAAGGCTGCTGAGGCGGCAGCTGATGCAGAAAAAGCTAAGCAGGACGCAGCTGCAAAAGCTGCCGCTGCAAAAGCACCCCCACCTCCAACGCCAGACGAGTTGCGTAAAGAGTATAAAATCTTAGGGGATCTGAACGAGCTTCTTGAGTGGGATGCAAAACTTATTCGTGTGCAAGCAAATCGCGCTATTACTACTGGTGCTCAGCAGCTTTTGCAATCACGCTTACAAGCGACGCTTGGCTTTATTTCCGGCTTTGCGTCGTTTGGTGATAGGGGAGATCAGCGTAGAGCGCAGTGGCTTCAGCAACGCATACAGACGTTTAATGCCGCAGAGGCATATATTAACTTTAGGATAAATAATATAGGCATAATAAATGACAGAGATGATGCATTAGAGAAAAATAGCGATGCGCGACAGGCAGTAAAAGAGCGGCGCCGAGAAATCAGGCAGTTGTTACGTGACGGCCCAGATGCTGGAGAGATGGATGCTGGCGAAGATATTAGCGTACCTCGTACCAAGAGGGGGGTTAGTGCGTTGGGAGTAGCTGATGGTGTGCCTAAGATTAATGATGTGGGGGTACCTGTTATTGTTTCTATTTTACCAACGGATGAGGTGGAGACCATTGTTGGTGGAAGAAGTGAGAAAAAGCGTGCATTTACAGGCAATGAGCTTGAGGTACGTAATTCGGGCGAGACGGTAATAGAGGTTCTTGATGACAAACCTCTGACAATAAACGCCACTAGAAATGGTACAATTGCAATTGATTTACCAACATTGGTGGCGCTAGAGAGAAAAGAGCCCGTTAATATCACGGGAGCGGGCCTTATTAAGGCGCATATTCCTCCAGGGATGGAAATTGATGTATTAGAAAGCGACAAGGGACTTGGTGTAGGGATTGCTTTCAATGGTCAAGAATTGATACGTTTTGATGTTGCCACTCCACGAGTAGTAGTAGGGCAAGAAACAAATTTAAAAGGTAGGCATGATCTAGATAGGGTGCAGCCTAAAGTTACAACATCGCAAGAGAAGCCAGAGTCTCATACGGATCGTGTGCAAAATAGTCGGCAGACGCCGCAATCAAATGGTCGGCAACCCTGACCGCTATACTTCGGTGTGATTTTCAGATATATTTGGATGATTCTGGCATAGTGCTGGATGGAATATCCCTCCCCCAGTAGGGGGGAGGCTAGGAGGGGGGCTAGTTAATGGGTGATCTACCAACTCTGGCCCCCACCCTATCCCTCCCCCTAAGGGGGAGGGGAGTTAATGGAGATAGATGACCCATGACGCCGTTGCCCCCTTGGTTGAAACAGACAGTATCCACGCTTAAGAGCACGCGCGGGAAGACGCTGAAGCAGATTTATCGCCAGGTTTATAATCATTTTCAGGTGCCGCAGTCGCATGAAAAGCAATATGCGTCGGAGAAGAAAACGCCGCCGCCCGTGCCGGCGGATATTGCCGAAGGCTCGCTGGAAGCGGAATTTTCTGAGCTCGATGAGCTAGGCTTTATTGTGCAGCGGCAGGATCATGCGCAGGAAATGGAAAAAATGGTGAATACCGAATCGCGCAGCCTGCATGAGCGCTTGGTGCGGCAGACCGAGGAGGATTTGGAGCGGCCAGACCCAGATTACCCATTTTTTGATTGCCCGGCATTGGATTTGAGCTTCGTGATATTGGGCGTGCGCAATGGAGATTTGCACGTGCTGGGGAAAAATGCGCTGGGGCATACCAGCCAGGCGGTGATTAAGGCTGTGTTTAATGATGAAGGCAAGCTGCAGGTGCAGGGCTTAACGGTGCGTACGGCGATAAAGGATAGTCAAAAGCGGGGTGCGCAGCGCTATGCGCATGCGGGATTGATTGATTTTAGTGAGTATGTTGGGCTGACTGCGCATACGCTGACGCCGCTGGAAGATACGCTTAATGGTGGTATGAAGAAGATTGTGAGTGGCGAGATGGCGATCACCACTCTGCAAGCGCGCGAGAAGAAAAAAGCGCATGAGCAGGAATTGGGCGTGTTGCAGAATATACGGAGCTTGCTGAGTAATAATACCGAGCGGCGGCAATATCAGGAGCGGCGGGCGCCGGATAATGATCGGCGGCTGGCGGATGATCGGCGGGTGTTTATTGAGCGCCGCAGCGGCAAGGAGCGGCGTACGCAGAAGGAGAAGCTGCTGAAAGTGTTGCTGGAAGTGCAAGCAGAGGATATGCGCCGGCAGAATGAGCGGCGTATGGATTTGGATCGGCGGCTGCACGCAAGCGGGCAGCGGCGACAGAATGAGCGGCGCAGCGGCAAGGAGCGGCGGAGTATCCTTAGGATTCACAGCTTGCGGCGTGCGATAATGCGTGATGAGGCTGGACGGGTGGTGGGCCGTGTCTCGGATGAATGGGTGGATCGCGATGTGTGTCGCAATGACCAGTTGGAGACGAATTGCCGCGGTGAGTTTGACCATGTGACGCTGGTTTTGAGCCATCCTAGCGGGGTACTGGCGCTGCAGGGCGATAATCAGCCGCCGCAGGAGACGTTTATTCGCCCCAAACAGCATAGTTTGATCGATGTGATTGCCAATGGGCATACGCTGGTGGATGTGGGGCAGCAGGTGGTGGGGCGCTATCACCTAACGCCACGGCAGAAGGCGGCGGCAGATTGTACCGTGGTGATTCCGG
>JANQQO010000217.1 GCA_028289305.1 Rickettsiales bacterium
CGGCAGGCGGGTGGGAAGAGTGGGGAGATGACCCACTGGTATAGGCGGAGCAGCCCGCGGCACAGCAGGATGACAGCAGACCTTAGGGCACTTAGGCTGTTATGTGGGATTTTTGCCATCATTAACCTTCTTAAGGGTTTTTTCTAAATCGTCCTGCATCATATCAAAGGCGCGGGTAAGGGCGTGATGCCGGCCAATGAGCACATAATCATAGCCCGCTGGGGCGTTTTTAGGGAATATATCGTTTACAAGCGCGCGAAGGCGGCGTTTGACGCGATTGCGCGCAACGGCCTTGCCGAGTTTTTTCGAGGCGGTGAAGCCAACGCGGATATCGGGTAATTCTGGTGTGTGATTAGAGGGTTGCTTTAATGCCAGCAGGATGAAGGCAGGGGTGACGTATTTTTCTCCCTCTTTGCTAAGGGCAAGAAATTCCTGACGTTTTTTTAAGGTGCTGGTCTGCAACAGAGGTAAAGAGCAATGGTTAATGGCCTGATTTTTAAGCGCAAAGACGCTTCCGCCCCTTAGCGCGGCGGGCGTTTAGTACTTTACGTCCACCAAGGGTGCTCATACGAGCACGAAAGCCATGGCGGCGGGCACGAACCAGATTACTCGGCTGGAAAGGGCGTTTCATCGAAGAATACTCCACTTAGCAATATTAATTAGGCTGGGCTTTATATATGGTATAATGGGAAACGTCAACGTTTACTGTGTTTCTATTGTTGGGGGAATTTACGCGTAATAGCGTTTTATATTTTGACCATTTCGTATTATAACGTAGGTAGCTGTAATACAGCACATTTTGATGTGCTGCCTTTGGAGCTGCAGGGCACGCCCTTTTTAGGGTGTGTGTGATTGCTATGGTAAGATTGTGTAGAATAGGTATAGTTTAGCGCGAAGCATATGTTTAGTTCCCTGCGGTATATAGCATTAATCAGCGTGGCCATTATGGTGCCGGCTACGATTATGTTCGGCGTGTATCTGCGCTATGCGATTGAGGATGATATTATTGCCTCGATTGCTGAGGATAATAATATTTCTATCGCAAGCGGGTTTAAGGATGCGGTATGGAGTAAGTTTGCGGCATCGCTCAGGATTTTGCCGTGTACGCAGGAACCGTGCCCAAAGACAGACCGGCTTTTTGCGGCGCTACGCAAGGCCACAGACCGGTTTTTTACGGATTTGCCGTTATTAGAATATGATCTGTATTTCCCGAATGGTCAGCGCATCTTAACGGGAGAGCAGTTTAGTAGCGACCCGATGCTGGATCGTAGGAGTGAGCTTGCCTTTATTGCGGCCCAGTATGGCAATGTGAAGAGTGCGCTGATCCCGGATCATATTATTGCCGGAGAGCGGTTTTTTGTGGTGCGGAGCTTTGTGCCGATTGTCTATGAGCGTAATGGCAAGAAGCAGGTAGAGGGGATTGTGGAGCTGGTATATGACATCACGCATTTATGGGGCAGCAATCTGACGCTGATTAACTGGGTGATGGTGCCGATTAGCGTGAGTATGTTCATCATCATGTTTGGGATTATCTTTTTTAGTTCTAAACGCGCAGAGCATATTATTGCCCGTCAGCATGAGATGAATTTAGATCTGACCACTGCGAAGGCGAGTGCGGAAGAAGAAAACCGTGAGAAATCCAAATTCTTGGCGAATGTGAGCCATGAGTTGCGTACGCCGCTGAACGCGATTATTGGGTTTTCAGAGATTTTGAAGGATGAGGTGATGGGGCCGCTGGGGAATGACCAATATCGCGATTATGTGCGGGATATTCATAATTCAGGCGTGCATTTGCTGAGTTTGATCAATGATATTCTGGATTATTCGAAGGCGAATGCGGGTAAGCTCGATATTGAAATGTCGGATGTGGATGTGAACAAGGTGATTCGCGCATCGATGCGCTTGGTGACGCCGCGAGCGAAGGATGCGAGCGTGAATTTGAAGGAAGAGGTGCCGAAGGAGCACGTGGTGCTCAAAAGCGATCCGAAGCGTTTGAAGCAGGTATTGCTGAATATTCTTTCGAATTCCGTGAAGTTTACGCCGCCGGATGGCACGATTACCTTATTGATGTGGAAGAATATTCAAGAGAATACGATTGTGATTGAGGTGAAGGATACTGGGGTGGGTATCCCCTCAAAAAGTATTTCAAAAGTGATGGCAAGTTTCGGACAGGTTGAAAATCAGCTCAGTAGGCGCTATGACGGAACCGGACTTGGTTTACCTTTATCCAAAAAACTTGTTGAATTAATGGGAGGGCGCCTGGAAATCCGCAGCAAAGAAGGTCAGGGCACGACGGTGACGATTACACTGCCGTTTGAACAGCTGACATCGACGACGCTGCAATAGCGCCATAATAGTATGACTTCTCAACGTATGACGGTAAGCGATATTCGCGCGCGTAAAAAAAGCACGCCGATTGTCTGCCTGACGGCGTATACGGCGCCGATGGCGGAGCTGTTGGACCCGCATGCAGATATATTGCTGGTGGGGGATTCGGTAGGCATGGTGCTGTATGGTATGGAGTCTACGCTTACGGTAACGCGTGAGATGATCTGTGCGCATGGGAAGGCGGTGGTGAAAGCATCGCGCCAGGCCTGTGTGGTGGTGGATATGCCATTTGGGACGTATCAGGCTTCGCCGGAGGCGGCATTTGAGAATGCTGCGGCAATCTTGCAGGAGACGGGCTGTACGGCAGTGAAGCTTGAAGGCGGACAGGTGATGGCGGAGACGGTGGCGTTTTTGGTAGAGCGCGGTATTCCTGTGATGGGGCATGTGGGGTTGTTGCCGCAATCAGTACATGCGCTGGGCGGATATCGCTATCAAGGGCGCAGCGCAGCGGAGCAGAAAGCGATTGTGAAAGATGCGGTAGCGCTCGAGAAGGCGGGGGCGTTTTCTATGGTGATTGAAGCGGTAGCGGAGCCGGTGGCACGGAAGGTAACGCAGGCGGTGGATATTCCCACGATTGGTATTGGCGCTTCTGCTGCGTGTGATGGGCAGGTATTGGTGAGTGAGGATTTACTCGGGCTGACACCACACACGCCACCTTCCTTCGTGAAGCGCTATGCGACCTTGCATGAAGAGATTAGCGCCTCTGCAGAGCGCTATGCAGAAGATGTGAAGAAGCGCAAATTTCCCGGGCCGGAGCAGTGTTTTACGCAATAAATATTGCGAGTAGGAAGCCGAGGGAGAGGTAGATCATCCCTTGTACTGCGCCGAGGGCTACGTTTTTCTGGCGTACGATTTCGTCTTCTACATCGATTTGCGATAGGATGATTTTGTCTGCTAAGAAAGAGAGCACAGACAGAACTACCAATACGACAATAGAGACGATGATCCAGCCAGCGATCAGCAGCACGAAGTCGCTGAGCTCATAGAGCAGGATATTGGCGGCAGCGCTGATGGCTAAAGCCGCACCGATGCGGTGGCCGCTGAAGCGGAGCGCTAAGGCGGTATTGCCTTTTTCCAAGATGGTTTGCATGGATTTGCCCTTATTTTGCCAGCTGAATAATTTGACGCGGTATAGCGAAACCAGGCTTAAGAGTATTTGTGAGATGACATAGCCGATGAGCACGGCTTTGATGCCAGCAAGGGTGTTATATTCAACCCAAAGCATAACAGCGCGAATGATGATGGCGGTGGCGATGACGTTGCCGGCGTCAATAATGCCAGCGGCAACGTTGCCTTTGAGGATTTGGTCGCGCACGGAGAATTTCGGCATGGAGACATCGTCAAAGATGAGGCGGGAAAGCGACATCAGTGCGATACCCAGCAAGCCATAAAGCCCAGTGGAGATTAAGGTTTCGTGCACGGTCATTTCCGGTTTGCCGTAAAGCGTGCCGGTGAGCATGATGGTAACAGCGAAGACAACGCCGGCCATGGAGATACCAAAGGCGGGATTATCTTTTTCAGCCAGTTGTTTGGTGGCGTTGGTGTTGGAGATGGCGCCGGAGAAGAAGCGCAGGCAGGCGAATAGTGCAACAGCAATCGCGATTTTTACAAGCAGGATGAGCATGTAGTCGCTATCCCAGTAAACGATTTCGAATAAATCCATGTGTTTTCTCCGGTTATGGTTAGGGCGCTATCTAGGTACTGGCTGATAATGCTTTATGTGATGTAGAGTAAAATAAATCTTGATGGGTTTGTCTAGAGATAAAAGGGGTGTTTTTTCTGCGGGGCAGCCCCATATTAGTGTATAATGGTTTTTATGTGGAATATGAAAAACATAACGAAATTTTGTATTACAATCAGCTTGTGTGTGCTTGTGGTTGCCTGTGGTGGATTCGGCGATCGGCGCACAACGATGAATGATGCGATTACGTATTATCAGGGGTATATTCCTAAATATGTGCGCGGAGAGGATGGGCGGTTTTATCCCGTTGATGAGAAAGGGCGGTTTTATCCGATGCCGTTAGCCTATAGGGATGGTGGAAGTGTGCTTTACCCAAGTACTGTAGTGCCTGGTACGCAGATAGCTAGAGTGCCGCCGGCAGGGCAGCCGCCGATACAGCAATTGCCAACGCGGCCTGGTGTGCCACAAGTGGCCGGACGGCAGCAAAAATTTATTCCACGCTTTGTGGATAATGATTCGGATTATTTTCTTTCGCCTTCGGCGGAGCCGGTTCCTGGTGTGCAGCGAAGAATACCTATTCCACAGCCTGGGTTTGATGGGGATGACCAATATGTACCGGTGCAACGTGCGACCAGACCGGAGCAGCCAGCAGCGCCTCCTGTAGCGCCACAGCCGAGTGTGCCTTCTATCGACCAGTTTTATTCTGACTTGACGGGAGATGACGATGAGCTTTATACCGCTCCCTCCGGGTCGATTGCTCGGGATGAGGACATATATTTGGATATATACGATTATTAATGGATGAGCGGGAAAAGCGTATTAAGCGCTTATTATATCAAAGCTGGTATCGTGGATGTAAGGAGACGGACAAGATCCTAGGTCCGTTTGCGCGCGCGTATTTACACAGATTTAGCGATGCTGAACTCGATGAGTTTGAGGCACTGATGGCCGAGGAAGACCGGGATTTATTCGCGTGGATAACTGGTAAGGTGCCGGTGCCGGAGCGGTATCAGGCAAGCGTGGTGATGCAGCGTTTGCTTGAATATGATGTGGCAGAGTCGTTGCGGTGAGCATTGTGGGTATAGATGCTGCCGAAGCAACACGGCATTATGTAGCGGCTTCTGTTGTGGAAGGCGGGCAGGGGCTTTTCTTAGCAGCGCTAGCGCGGGATGCTGAAAAAGGTGTTGTGCATATTGCGCGCAATGATGTGGCGATGGCGAGTGTGGTGGAGGCGCTCGCTTTTTTTGCGCCGGAAGTAGAGGTGTTGCCGCTGCCGGCATGGGATTGTTTGCCGTATGACCGCGTGTCGCCGAATCCGGTGATTAGTAATCAGCGTATTGAAACCCTGAGCCGTTTGGCAGGGGGTGGAGTTACTTCTCCTTATGTGGTGGTGACGACGATCAACGCGGTGTTACAGCGCGTGCCGCCCAGGGCGTTATTGGCAGAGGCGGCGTTTCTGGTGCGGCAACAGCAGCAGGTGGCGCGCGATGCCTTGGCGGATTTTTTGGTGAGTAATGGTTATGTTAATAGCGGTACGGCCGCAGAGCCGGGCGAATTTGCGCTGCGCGGGAGCATTGTAGATATTGTGCCGATGGGTGCGGGGCGTGGGTTTCGCCTGGATTTCTTTGGGGATGTGGTGGAGTCAATCCGGGTGTTTGACCCGCTGACGCAGATTAGCCAGGGGCATGTAGAAGAGATATTGCTGCGACCAGCCAGTGAGGCGCTGGCCGATGCGGAGGCCACCACGCGATTCACGCAGCATTATAAGGAGCAGTTTGGCGAACCGGGGGATGACCCGCTATATGAAGCGGTGGCAGAAGGGCGGCATTATGCAGGCATGGAGCATTGGCTACCGTTGTTTCACACCGTGCTGGATACAGTATTTTCGTATACGCCTGGGGCGATGGTGACGCTGGATCATCTGGTGGATGAGGCACGGACGGAGCGGTTGGAGGCGATTCGTGATCATTATGAGGCGCGGCAGGCATCACGTGCGGCATCGTTTTCGATGGGGGCGGTGTATAAGCCGCTGCCGCCAGAGCAGCTATATGTGCTGGAGGAGGAGTGGGAAGGATATCTGCAGCAACGGCCGGTGATCGCACTTTCACCTTTTGCCGCGCCACCAGGTGAGGGGGTGATTACGGTGGAGCAGAAGGCAGCACCGAATATGGTAGCAGAGGCGAAGACGCAGCAGAAAAGCGTGTTTGAACTCGTGCGGGTGTTGGTGGCAGCGGAATCGCGGCCGGTGGTGATTGCCTGTTTTTCTGAAGGGTCACGCGAGCGCTTACGGGGGATGCTCGAGAGTAATGATGTGGCGGCTAAAGGATTGGAAGCGTGGGAGGAGGTAGCGTCTTTAGTGAAGCATGTGGTGGGGCTGGTGGTGTTGGGCTTGGAGCACGGTGTGGAGAATGAGACCTGTGTGCTGCTTTCGGAGCAAGATCTGTTTGGCGAGCGGGTGGGGCGTGCACGGCGCCCGCGTGCGGCGTCAGAGAAGTTCTTACAGGAGGCAAGTGGGCTAGAAGAAGGCGAGCTGGTGGTGCATAAGGAGCACGGGCTGGGCCGGTTTGAACGCTTGGAAGTAGTGGAGGTGAGCGGCGAGAAGCATGATTGCTTGCGGCTGATTTATGATGGGGGAGATCGGCTCTTCGTGCCGGTGGAAAATATCGATGTGATCACGCGCTATGGCAGCCGGGAAGAAGGCGCGCAGCTTGATAAATTAGGTGGGGTAGCGTGGCAGCGGCGTAAGGCGGCGCTGAAGCAGCATATTAAATTAGCGGCGGAGGAATTGCTGCGCGTGGCGGCAGAGCGGGCGCTGAAAAAAGCGGCGTCACTCGCGGTGCATGGCGGGTATGATGAGTTTTGTACGCGCTTTCCTTATGCGGAGACCGAAGATCAGCTGCGGGTGATTGATGAGGTGGTGACGGATTTAACCTCTGGGCGGCCGATGGACCGGTTGGTGTGTGGTGATGTAGGGTTTGGCAAAACTGAAGTGGCACTAAGAGCGGCGTTTGTTGCGTGTCAGCCAGGAGAAGAGACGGGCGGGCAGGTGGCGGTGATTGCACCGACGACGCTGTTATGTCAGCAGCATTACCATACGTTTAAGGAGCGGTTTGACGGGTTCCCGGTGAAAATACGGCAGCTTTCGCGTCTTGTGAGCACCGGTGAGGCGGCAACGGTGCGTAAGGAGATTGCTTCGGGTGAGGCGGATATTGTGATTGGGACGCATGCGCTATTAAGCAAGCAGGTGAATTTTAAAAAGCTTTCGCTGTTGGTGGTGGATGAAGAGCATCGCTTTGGCGTGAAGCAGAAGGAAGCGCTGAAGCGCTTGCGGGCGGATACGCATGTATTGGCGCTGACAGCGACGCCGATTCCGCGCACGCTGCATATGTCGATGATGGGACTG
>JANQQO010000232.1 GCA_028289305.1 Rickettsiales bacterium
GGGTTCCCCTGCTCTGCTTCTTGATAGGCTTTTAACGTTGGGAACAGGATGGTGGACGCCTGGTATATAGGCGTGTTCACCGTGCCGGCGTGGTGCTCGGAGTGTCTCCCTGCGGTGGTGATGTCGGTTTTTTTGCTCATGCTAGCCCCCTACTCTACTCAAGAAAATGTACGCCAGGAAAGGCCGATGATCGCATGGCTGACGGGCAAGTTTTGGTTGCCGAAGGGCAGCACGCAGCTACGGTATTTGACGACTTTATGGTCTTCATTGATGAATTGGCCTTGTTCTAGAGCTGGCTCTGAGAGAGGCTCAGGCGTATCTAGCGCAGAGAGAACGCTCGCACCTGGTAGCACGCGAATGGTGGAGGTGACTTGCTGACCAGTGAGGTCTTTGCCGTAAATACGCTTAATATCCTCACCGATGAACTCATATTTATAGAGGTTGTGCTCGCCTGACTTAGTGATCACCACGCGCAAACAGGCCGGCCACAGATCTTCCACCGCATGATGGTTGAAGGTGTTGATATCTGGCAGCTCATCTCTATCGCCCTTCAGCTGGTGCCAATAATGGACCAGACGGTGGGAAAGACGCTTTTCATTATAATCTGTTTCACGCACGTTTTTTTACCCGGATAAATGTTTGCATAGCGCTTGTAATTCGTACATTATAGGCGCTCCAGAGTACATAATCTCATCATTTACGCAAGAGGAACCTCATTATGACCACCGAAAACGCTGCGCTACAAACCACCGAGGGCGATTACAAGGTCGCTGATATCAACTTAGCCGAGTGGGGGCGAAAAGAAATCGCGATTGCAGAGACCGAAATGCCTGGATTGATGGCGCTGCGTGAGGAATATGGTAAGAGCCAGCCGCTGAAAGGCGCGCGGATTACTGGGTGTTTACATATGACGATTCAAACGGCGGTGCTGATTGAGACTTTGGTGCATTTGGGTGCGGAGATACGCTGGAGCTCGTGTAATATTTTTTCAACGCAAGATCATGCTGCAGCAGCGATGGCGGCGGCGGGCATTCCTGTATTCGCTTGGAAAAATGAGACCGAAGAGGAGTATGATTGGTGTATTGAGCAGACGATTGAAGGACCCGATGGCTGGGTGCCGAATCTGCTGCTGGATGATGGTGGGGATTTGACCAAGCATGTGCATGATAACCACGCTACCCTGATGGGTGAGATTAAGGGCGTGTCGGAGGAGACGACGACGGGTGTGTTGCGGCTTTATACGATGGAAAAGGCGGGTGAGCTAAAGATGCCGGCGATTAATGTGAATGATTCGGTAACGAAATCAAAGTTTGATAATCTTTATGGCTGCCGCGAAAGCCTGGTGGATGGCGTGAAGCGGGCGACCGATGTGATGGTGGCCGGCAAGGTGGCTGTGGTAGCAGGCTATGGTGATGTGGGGAAAGGCTGCGCCTCTTCCCTCGCCTCGCATGGTGCGCGGGTGCTGATCACCGAAGTGGACCCGATCTGTGCGCTGCAAGCGGCGATGGAAGGGTTTGAAGTGGTAACGATGGAGCAGGCTGCGGCGGAAGGCGATATTTTCGTGACGGCGACGGGGAATAAAGATGTGATTACGGTGGATCACATGCGTGAGATGAAGGATCGCGCGATTGTGTGTAATATCGGGCATTTTGATAACGAGATTGATGTGGAAGGCCTGAATAACATGAAATGGCACGAGGTGAAGCCGCAGGTGGATGAGGTGGAATTCCCTGATGGGAAACGGATTATTTTGCTGGCCAAGGGGCGGCTGGTGAATCTCGGCTGTGCTACTGGGCACCCTTCTTTTGTAATGAGTGCGTCGTTTACCAACCAGGTGCTGGCGCAGATTGAGCTGTGGCAGAATCATGAACAATATGAGAATAAGGTGTATGTACTGCCGAAGCATTTGGATGAAAAAGTGGCGGCACTGCATCTGGAGAAGATTGGGGCTACGCTCACACAGCTGACGCCCGAGCAGGCGAGCTATATTGGCGTGGATGTCACCGGGCCGTATAAGCCGGAGCATTATCGGTATTAATGGTGAGGGATTAGGCTTTAGGCGTTAGGGATTAGGGAGTTAATGGTTTATAGTTGATGGTTGATAGTGTCATTCCAGCGGAAGCTGGAATCTAGTTTTTAAATATGTACTGGATCCCAGCTTTCTGCTTCGCTTAAAAGCTACGCAGGACAAGGCAGCTGGGATGACAGCATTAAGATTAAGGAAAGAAAAAACCCCATAGCCTTATGGCTACGGGGTTTTTTGAGGGGCAAAGATTCTCTGTTTTACAACGCATAACCCTCGAAGAAGCTCAATGCTTTGGCAAGGGCAAGCTTCGTGTTTGCCTGGGTTTCTGGGGTCGTGTCGTGTGTCCATTGTAACATGCCAACGACCCTTTTCACGGCTTCGTGAACTCGAACTTTGGAGTCAAGCACTTCCGCCCCGATTTTAAGCACGTTGTTCACGATGATGGTTGCCTTTGTTCGGTGTTTTGCCTCTTGACCTTGGCCACCAAAGGCCGTTGTAACCTTGATCCTTCCGCCCGGGAAGTGGTGGGTGTCGGTGCAAGCAAATTCCTGTCCAGGAAACAGAGCTCCTACTTTTGTGACTGTTGCATTCAGCATCTGCCGTAGATGCAAACGTGACTGTTCCAGAGTTACCTCTGTAGACGTATCATTTTCCGACATGGGTATTCTCCATGACAAAGCGTTTTGTTACGTTGGGTGGTGGACGTACATACGTCCGAATCAAAAAACACCCGCAAAAACAAGAACGCAGTTTTATGGTTAGAAGTATAACACAAAAGAACAAAAAAGTAATGTTAAACTTTTGTTACAATTTGAGGGGATAAATGGGCTTTTATTTCAATGGGTTAGTTTTTTGGTCTGTCTAATCGTGTCACAAAAGCTGCAAAGCGCCTTTTCCGCCACGATTAGACAGAGGGAGTTAAGGACAGTAATTTTAAAGAATTAAGGACGAAATGGAAACACGCGCAAAGAATATAGCGTTTAGGAGAAGGGTCTGTATACTGCGAGTATGAAGCGGTATGTGACCTATATATCAGGGCGGATTCTGGGCGCGCTGACGCTGATTGCGTTGAGTCTTACGGGGATTATTTGGCTATCGCAATCGCTGCGCTTTGTCGATTTGATCATCAATCGTGGACTGAATGTGACGATGTTTTTATACCTATCGTCGCTATTGCTCCCTTCCCTGCTTAGCGTTGTGTTGCCGCTCTCGTTTTTTATTGCGGTGCTGTTTGTTTATAACAAGCTGATGATGGAAAGTGAGCTGGTGGTCTTAAAAAGTGCGGGCCTAAGCAAGCTTTCGCTGATTAAGCCGGTGCTGGTGGTGGCGCTGTTGATGACGGTGTTGAGCTATGGGATTACGCTCTATTTATTGCCGACCTCGTATCGCGAATTTAAAGATTTGCAATCGTTTATACGCAATAATTATGTCTCGGTGCTGCTGCAGGAGGGGGTGTTTAACAGTCCGACGAAGGGTCTGACCGTCTATATTCGGCAGATTGAGGATACGGGGCAGCTGCATGGGATTATTGTGCATGACAGCCGGGTGGTAGGAAAGCCGGTGACGATGATGGCGGAGAGTGGGAAGCTGGTGCGCACATCAACGGGGCCGCGCTTTGTGCTGATCAATGGCAATCGGCAGGAGGTGAGCCATGAGACGCAGCAATTATCGCTGCTGCAGTTTGACCGCTATGCGCTGGATCTGAGTACGTTTACGCAGGCGCAGGAACGACGATGGCGCGAGCCGGAGGAGCGGTATGTGCATGAGTTATTCAGCCCTGATGCGTATACGCAAGAAGTGGCGGCGCATTTGATTCAGAAGATGAAGGCGGAGGGGCATCACCGCATTACCTGGCCGCTATATAATATTTTACTGGCGCTGATTGCGCTGATGGCGTTTATCTCTGGCACGTTTAACCGGCGGGGGCAGACGTGGAAGATATTGGTCTATAGCGTGGTGGGGCTTGCGATGATGGGGGTAGGTCTTACGATGAATAATGTAGTGGCGAATAATCCGAATATGGTCGGGGTGATGTATGGCGTGGTGCTGGGAGGGATTATCGCCGTGCTTTATGTGTTGGTGCATAGCCCGCATGGGCATGTGGACGACGCGCAGCATTCAACGTGAGGAACGGCATGCGGTTACCTTTTACTCTTTCATTGTATATTGGTCGGCAGTTTTTGCTGAGCTTTTTTATGGTGTTCATGGTGATTGCCGCGCTTATCATGATGATTGATGGGATTGAGATTTTGCGGCGCTCGTATAGCCGGGAGATTCCTCTGGTGATTATTGGCCAGATGGCACTGTTGAAATTTCCGCTGGTGGGGCAGAAGGTGATTCCTTTTGTGATATTGGTGGCGTCGGTGCTGACGTTTACCCGGTTGACGCGGAATCAAGAGCTGGTGATTGCCCGCTCAGCAGGCGTTTCGGCCTGGCAGTTTTTATTGCCTGCGGTGATAACGGCGTTTTTGGTGGGCGTGATGATGATCACGATTTTTAACCCGCTTTCAAGCGCGATGCTATCGCGCTATGAGCAGGTGGAGGCGAAATATCTGCGGGGGCAGATTAGTTCGCTGGCGATTTCTTCGAGCGGATTATGGCTGCGGCAGAAGAATGATGCGGCAAATGCGGGGATTGGAGAAAAGGGCGAGAGCGTGATTCATGCGCAGCGGGCCGGACATCAGGAAGGGGTGCTCTATGATGTGATTATTCTGATTTTGGCAGAGGGAGATCGATTTATACGCCGGATTGATGCAGAGAAAGCGGTGCTGGAGAATGATTTCTGGCATTTGCAGAATGTGATCATCACTGCGCCGAATCAGATGGCGCAACGCGAGACAGAGTTTTTCTTGGAGACGAATCTGACCCTGCACCAGATTCAGGATAGCTTGGCGTCGCCGGAGACGCTTTCGTTCTGGTCGCTCGGGAGCTTTATTGATACGCTGCAGGAGGCGGGGTTTTCAGCGCTGAGGCATAGGCTTTATTGGCACCAGATGCTAGCGAGCCCGTTTTTCTACGCAACGATGGTGATTATCGCCGCACTGTTTTCCCTGCGCCTACCGCGGCGGGGAAAGACGGGCGTGTTGATCACCGCCAGCGCGTTTACCGGGTTTGTGATTTATTTTGTGGGAGATTTGATTTCCGCCTTTGCGTTATCAGCAACGATCCCGGTGGCGGTGGCCGCCTGGGTGCCGATTGGGGTGATTGCTTTGATGGGAATGGCGATGATTTTACACCTGGAGGATGGGTGAGTTCAGAAGACAGAGCCGCTAAGGGATTAGGCTTTAGGGGTTGGGGATTAGTTATAAGGGTATAAAAAAGAAAACTCTCCCGCCACTAGGTGACGGGAGAGTTTTCAAGTATGCGCCGCTACCCGTCGATATAAGCGGCGGATGGCAGAACAACTGGGTCAGGCATTGAAATCTGCACCACTTTACAAAAAGTGTCTGCACTTTCGTCAAATGGACGGATTTCCGTACACGTACTGGTGCCATCTTCACTTTTTATTACCAAATGAAGTGTGCTGCCAACTGCACCAAGAAGCGACTCTTGTCCAGGAAAGATCGCTCGGAGAGCAGTGAGATCACCTGGATCAACATCCAGGAGAAACCCATTGCTTTCGTTGCCAAATTCCGTGACATAAATTCGTTGACATGGCTGTTTGTATGTGTCCGAGATCAGACACAAACGTGCGCTCCTCAACACAACTTCAATGTGTTTTGATGACTTTGTCATCATGCACTTCCTTTCTGGAAGTTTACGCCTTCAGGGATTTCCTGAAGCGATACGCCAGATCAGTTATGGATAGCAACAAGCTAAACAGAATGATCTGCATGTAAAATACAAAGTGTTACCGTATTTATGGCATATGGCGCGAAGAAAGTCAAGTAAAATAATGCATATATTATTGTTATTATTTAATGTATTAAGGTTAGAGAGTGCGTTTTGGTGTTATATTCTTCTTATATTGTGGATAACCTGGTGTAAAAAGGCCACATTGCGTTGATTTTTATCATATTTTGGTGGACCTGGGCGGTGGTTTCACGTAAAGTGCCGGGCTCTTTTTTGATGTCACTACGCGATGATAATGACGCTATACACGCAGAAGAATATACACACACGCTGGGCCCTTTATGGCGCAGTGGCGCTTGCTTTTCTGCTGGTAGTGACACGCCCCCTGTCCTCCTACGCGGCCCAAGAATTTGCCAATGACGATGTGGTGATTCAGGCCGATGCGATTTCGCATATTCCAGAAAAAGAATTGATCTTAGCCGTGGGCAATGTGGAAATTGTGCAGGGTGAGCGGGTGCTGATGGCTGAAGAGCTCACCTATGATCAAAAGACCGATATTGTGACGGCTAGCGGTGGGGTGAGTTTGCTGGAGCCGGACGGGAATGTGTATTTTGCTGAAAATGTACAGCTGACTGATGATATGAGAGAGGGCGTGATCGCAGAGTTTCGTGCGCAGTTTGTAGATGAGTCACGTTTAGCGGCAAACACCGCTACGCGGGTGAATGAAAACGTTATTGAGCTTGAACAAGCGGTATTTTCGGGGTGTAAGATTTGTAAAGACGGGAAGCCGGTAGAGCCGCTGTGGCAGGTGAAGGCGGATAAGGTGCGGCTGGATGAAGAAGAGCAGCGCGTATATTATAGGGATGCGTTTTTTGAGATTTTTGGTGTGCCGGTGGTGTATACGCCCTATCTCTCACACCCGACGCCGGATGCGGATAGTAAAAGTGGATTTTTACGGCCCACTTATAGCAGTATTAGCACGCTAGGGCCGACGGTGAAGATTCCGTATTATGTGAGTATTGCACCGAATATGGATGCGACGATCACACCATTTTTTACTGCAGAAGAGGGTGCGGTGATGATTGCGGATTTCCGGCACCTGACAGAGAATGGGTATTATCAATTAGAGGGAAGTATTACCAACCCGGATGAGCGGGATGCGTTTGGTGAGCGCGTAGGGGGGCGTGAGATTCGTGGACATATTGAGGGGTACGGTAATTTCACGATTGATGATGAATGGAGCTGGGGATTTAGTGGGAAGCGCGCGACGGATGATACGTATTTGCAGCGGTATAAGTTTGGTAACGAAGATTTGCTAACCTCGACCGCGTATTTAGAGCGGATTGCAGGGCGAGATTTTGTGAGCATGGAGACGTTTAGCTTCCAGGGGCTTAATGTGGATGATGACCCGGATACGATCCCGCTGGTATTGCCTTTGATACAGACCCATACCGAATGGGAGCCGGGCTGGATGGGCTCGCGCTGGTCGCTGGATACGAATGCGCTGCATTTGACGCGCGGGGAAGGTGCGGAGAGCAGGCGGCTTTCTGCCACGGCGGCATGGACCCTGCCCTATATCACGCAAGGTGGGCATGTGTTTGAGTTTAAGACCAGTTTGCGTGCGGATGGGTATCATGTAGATGGTGTAGCAGATCCGCTGGACCCTGATAATGATGAGGAAGGTGCCACGGGCCGTTTTGTTCCGGAATTGCAAGCGAACTGGAGCTATCCTGTGGTGAATTATTACGAGAATGCGCATGTGTCCTTAGAGCCGGTGACGAATTTCATTATTAGCCCGCGCGGAAATAACCCTAGCAAGATTCCGAACGAAGATAGTCAGGAATTAGAGATTTCAGATGTAAATCTGTTTAGTAATAACCGCTTTACGGGATTGGATCGTGTGGAAGGCGGGCCGCGGGTAAACTATGGTGTGCGCGGTGGATTTTTCCACGAGAGTGGCACGAGTGTTAATATGCTAGTGGGCCAAAACTATCGCGCGAAGAAGGATGAGAATTTCTCCGCACTTTCTGGCTTGGATGATAATTTTTCAGATTATGTAGGGCGGTTGACACTGAGTGACAATGAGCTCTCCGATGTTACGTATCGTTTCCGGATGGATAAAGATAATTTAGAAATGCGTCGGAGTGAGGTGGAGTTAGCACTCAATTTTACGCCGGTGCACCTGAGTGCGAGTTATGTACTGTTGGATGAGGAAACCAGCGATCCTGAGGATGATAAAGAAGAGATTTTGGCCAGTGCGGCCTACCAAGTTACGCCGAGCTGGGGAATAAGTGCTTATACGCGGCGGGATTTGACCGATGATGGTGGGTTTATTTCGGCGGGCTCGGGGCTGCGCTATGATGATGAATGTATTTTCTTTGCCGCGTTGCTGAATAGGGAATTTACGCGGGATAGGGATATTGAGCCGAGCACCTCGTTGACATTTGAAGTTGGATTTAAGCAGTTTAATTAAATATGCGTAGGCTGATTGTTTTTTTTACTCTGGTTATGATGATGGCGCCTGTGGCCCAGGCACAGAGGCAGCTGGTGATTGCTGCGATTGTGAATGATGAGATTATCACTAATCATGATATTGAGCAGCGGATGGATGTGGTGATTAGCTCTTCGGGGATAAAGGATTCCCTAGAGGCGCGGCAGCGGATTTTTCCGCAGCTGATGCAATCGATGATTAATGAGACGTTGCAGCGGCAGGAGGCAGAGCGCTTAGGGATTGCGCTGACGGAGAAAGAGGTTGCGCTGGCGATTGGGCAGGTGGAGAGGCAGAACAACGTGCCGGCGGGAGGGTTTGATCAGTTTATTGCAGCACAGGGGGTGGATAAGGCTGTGGTGATGGAGCAGCTGCAGAATCAGCTATTGTGGAAGAAGTTGCTAGCACGGCGGGTGCGACCACGCATTACTTTGAGTGAATTTGAAATGGAAGACGCGATGGCGCGGATGAAGAATACGCAAGAAACGCAGCAGGCGGCCGAGGTGTTTTTATCAGAAATTGTGCTGCCGGTGGAACGGCCAGAAGATGAGCAGGATGTGCGGCAATTGGCGCAGAAATTGGTAGAAGAGCTGAATGCCGGTGCGGAGTTTGGGGCGATTGCTAAGCAGTTTTCAGCAAGCAGAAATGCGCGGAATAAGGGGATTATTGGCTGGATTGCGCAAGGAGATTTGGGCAAGGAAATTCGTGTGATTATTGAAAATGTAGCGCCGGATACGATTTCACCACCGATTCGTACCAGCCGTGGATATCATATTATGAAAGTGCATGATCGGCGGCTTAAAGATGGTGCAGAAGAGGTGGCTGCAGAACCAGATGAGAAGAAGGTGCGCGATTTTCTGACGCTACAGAAAATGGATTTAGAAGCGCGGCGCTATATGACCGATCTGCGGCGCG
>JANQQO010000257.1 GCA_028289305.1 Rickettsiales bacterium
ACAACGTCTTGCTCGTCACCCTCTGCCTCACCGTTTTGCTCGGCACCACCTATCCCATTTTCCTCGAAGTCTTTACCGAAAAGCGCGTCTCGGTCGGCACGCCCTATTTTAACTACACCTTCAACCCCATCGCGATCTTCCTACTCCTCATTGCCGCAATCGGCCCCGCGTTACAGTGGAAAAAAGATGCGCTCCCACGCATCTGGCCACAGGCGCGCATGCCCATCCTCGTCTTTGTCTTCTTCGCCATCATCACCTGGCAATTCCAAGACATGCGCATTACGCTCTCCACCTTCGCCCTTCCCATGGCCGCAGCCTTGCTCTGGATTACGCTCGCACCATTATGCAGCCGTATCCAGCTCTTCACCGTTCCGCTGTATAAAAGCTGGCGAAAGCTACATGCCCTGCCGCGCCACTTCTTGGCGATGACGGTTGCGCATGCCGGCCTTGCCTTATTAGCCCTTGCAATTACCATCGTCGTCACCTGGCCACGCACTATCGAGCGCAGCGCCACGCTTAATGAAACCATAGAGGTGGGTGGTTATAGCCTCACCTTTAACACCGCCCGTTTCACCACCGGTAAAAACTATATCTCTCAGCGCGGTGAGTTCTTCTTAAAGCGCGGTACCACCACTCTCCCAACGCTTTATCCAGAAACGCGCGCCTTCCCTGTTGAAGGCACCTCCACTACTGAGGCGGCCATTCATACCAGCTGGCGTGATGATCTCTACCTCGTCATTGGCCAGCGCACTGGCGAGGAGCAATATGCCATTAAGCTCTTCTTAAAACCCGCCATGCCTTGGGTGTGGATTGGTACATTACTGCTCACCTTCGGGCTCTTCCTCGCCACAGTTGCTGCCTTTAGGAAACGCTGATGCGCATCCTTGCCCTTCTTCCTTTATGTCTCTTTATCGCACTCGTCATCATTCTTGGTGTGCGCCTGCTTACCACGCCGCCTCCGCCCTCTGCCACCTCGCCAATGCGGGGCAAGCCGCTGCCCTCCTTTGCACTCCCCTCGCTCATGGAAGAAAATGCACTCCTGACGTCTCAAGCGCTGCCGAAAAACAGCGCCTATCTCGTTAATTTCTTTGCCTCTTGGTGTGTTCCCTGCCAAGCAGAACATCCCTTGCTCATGCAGCTTAAAGAGCAGGGCGTTGTGATCTATGGTATTAACTGGAAGGATGACCAAAAAGCCGCCCGTGCATGGCTCGCACGCCTAAAAAACCCGTATCGCGCCATAGGAGTTGATCAAAGCGGCCGCACGGCCATTGCTTTTGGGCTCACCGGCGCGCCAGAAACCTTCCTGATTGGCGCAGATGGCACGATCCACTACCATCACCTCGGTCCACTCACTGAAGAAGTCATCACCCATCATATCCAGCCGTTATTGCCATGAAGATTCTCCTCCTCCTCACGCTGTTACTTACCCCATTCACCGTGCAGGCGACCTTCACGCTTGATGAGCCACTCGCCGACCCTGCCGAAGAAGTGCGTGCGCAAGAATTGTTCAAAGCCATGCGCTGTGTGGTCTGCACCAGCCAAGCGCTCTCTGAATCCAATGCTGATCTCGCCCGTGATATTCGCCATCTCACCCGCGAGCAAATCCAGCACGGCAAGAGCGATGCAGAAATCATTACCTATCTCACTACCCGCTATGGTGAGGAAATCCTCCTTAAGCCACCGCTTGCCCCAAGCACCTACCTCCTCTGGCTGCTGCCCTTCCTCATCCTCATCACAGGCCTTGCCTTCACACTCGCTCTCACGCGAATGAGGAAATAAGCAGATCTTTTTTTTATTAACTTTAAGTCATTCCCGCGTAGGCGGGAATCTCTCTTGCGGTCTAAATTTATGGAGAAGGAGATCCCCGCCTCTCGCCGCGCTAGCGCTGGCGCAGCGGGACACGGGGATGACAAAGTCACCCAACACTCAACACCCAACACCCACCCCGGCCAAAAACACCTCCGCCTCGGCTACGCCCTCCGGTGTGCCAATATGCAACCAGGCGGCATCATGCACTAACCCGTGCATATGCGCTAATTTTCCGCCCTCCGTGATCTGTTCTGCATAAACATCGCTCAGAGAAAACGGGGTAATATCTCTATTTCTCAATAGAATAGGGTCAAATAGCTGCACCCCGGTGAACACATAAGGATATTCCGTCACCCCCGGTTTGCGCCATAACTCCCCCTCCATACAGTCAAAATCCCCTGCTCCTTCATAACCTATTGCTTTTTCTACCTCTTTTATCAATAAAAGCGCCCGCATATCCGCACTCCACGCCTCTGCCAAGCGCGCTAACACCGGCATATCGTCCTCCAGCCACACAATATCCCCATTAATCACAAAAAATGGCACTTCCCCCAGCAGCGGCAGCGCTTTTAGCAGCCCACCACCGGTGTTGAGTAGCTCCTCCTCATGCGATATTGTGATCTCCAGCCCCACATACGCCTCTAAATACGCATGCAGCTGCTCCGCTTTATAGTGCGTATTGACCACCACGCGCTCTATGCCCGCCGTCGCTAATTTTTCTAGCGTATAGGCGATAATTGGCTTTCCACAGAGTTCAATTAGCGGTTTTGGGGTGGTATCGGTCAGTGGACGCATACGCGTGCCAAGCCCCGCTGCAAACACAATCGCGCTCTTCGGCATGGCTGCGTCAGGCATGCGCTTCTGGAGCTAATTCTGGCACCTGGTGCCGCACTTCTTGTGGCACCGCCTCATCCAGCCAGCGCTTTATTTCTGTCAGGGCAGGGTGCGCCAAATCCTCCTCCAAATACCTCCATACTCGCGGCATGTGGCGTAAATAGCGGGGCTTACCATCACGCAGGGCAAATCGCGTAAAATAGCCCAAAATTTTGCAATTCCGCTGCGCTCCCAGCAATGCATATTCGGTCATAAATTGCGCACGATCTATTTCCGGTTGCTGCGCGAAATACCGCTCTAACATCGCTTCGGTCAGCGCGCTATCCACATCCACCCGTGCATCCTGCAATAGCGAGACCACGTCATAAGCGGGCGATCCTAGCGCTGCATCCTGAAAATCCAGCATACCAATTTTTTGTATCCCCTCGCGCTCTGGCAGCCACATTAAATTATCAACATGATAATCCAGATATACAAACCGTTCTGGCAGCGTATGCGTCTGCTCCAGCACTGCCTGCCATAGCTGCCTATACTCCTCGGGTACCGCCTGTGGCGCAGTTTTTTTCTGAATAAACGGCACATACCACTCTGCCAGCGCATTCACCTCTGCCATAAGCCGTGCGTTATCATAATGTCCAATAGTTTCCGGCGCCGGCGCGTTTTGCAGCGCCGCAATCGCATCAATAGCCAGCGTATAAAGTGCTTCCCGCTCTGGAACGGGCTCTTCCACCTCGCCGCGTAAGATCTTGGTGATGCACACATCGCCAAAATCCTCCAGCAGCAAGAATCCATGCTCTACATTTTCTGCAATAACCTGCGGTACGCTAAACCCCTGTTCTGCTAAGAAAACTGCCACTTGCACAAATGGCCGTACATCCTCTTGCGGCGGAGGTGCATCCATCAAAATAGCTGTCTTATCGCCCTCTTGCAGCCGACTATATTGCCGGAACGAGGCATCTCCCGCCAGGCGTGTCACTAGCGCTTCCCCCCAGCCAGCATCGGCTAGGAATTCCTGTAACACATCTTCTCGAGGTAAGGCGAGTGGGCTTGCCTGCACCATATCACATCCTAATCATTTAATAGCGTTGTTGAGCACGTCATCCCATCGAGGCGAGCCAGATAGCATTGCTACCCTCTCATTTTCACGCTCTCCATAGGTTAACTCTAGCATAAGTGTGTCTTTAGGCAAGTATTCTTGGGCAATTTCCGGCCATTCCACCAGGCAGACGCTTTCTTCTAGCGCGTCTTCCAGCCCAATCTCGCGGAGTTCTTCTTTTGTTTCAATGCGATACAGGTCAAAATGCTGTATTGAGAACTCTGTCGTATCATAATGCTGCACCAGGGTAAAGGTCGGGCTCGGCACGATTTCTTCTTCCTTAAAAAACGCCTGAATAAACCCACGCGCGAACGTGGTCTTGCCCGCGCCCAAAGGCCCTATAAGCGCAATCACATCCCCTGGTTTCACGTGTGCAGCAAGCATTTTTGCCAATACAGCAGTGGCTTCGGCCCCTTCCAACTCTATCTTATGCATCAGCAGCGGCCGCTTTCTTGCTCTGTTTGAGTAACTCACGGTTGTGTCGTGGCAGGCGGCAGGTCACCACCGTGCCTTTTTTTATCTCTGATTCCAGCGAAATCATCCCACCATGCAGCTCCACAAAACTCTTCACCACAGGTAGCGCTAGTGCGGTATGTGGCGCATCACTGCCACCTTCCTCGCGTTTATAGAATTTCTCAAACACGTGTGGCTGCTCAATCGCAGGAATTCCCGGTCCGTTATCTTTCACCGTAATAATCACGTGCTCTTTACCATCCGCCTTCACTTTCAGCGCAATCTTGCCCTTGGTCTTCGAAAAGCGAATCGCATTATTCACCAGGTTGCTCACCACCTGCGTAATTCGCTTTTTATCGCCGAGCAGCGTGCCTATCGTTTTCGAGCAGGTAAATTTAAACCCAAGATTCTGCTCCTCCGCGCGCCCCTCTAATATCGGCGCGATCATCTCCAGCGCCTCATAGAGGTCAAACTCTTCCACATCCAGGGTCATATACCCCGCATCAATCGAGGCGATGTCTAAGATATCGTTAATCAACGCATTCAGCTGCATAGAGGCATCCAAAATCCCTTCAATATACTCCTCCTGCTTCTCATTCATCTCGCCGAAATAGCTTTTCTGCAGAATTTCTGCGAATCCACGAATCGAGGTTAGCGGTGAGCGCAATTCATACGATACATTAGACAAAAAGCCGCTTTTTAACGTATCCGCCTCCGCCAGCGCTTCTTTCTCCGCGCGTAGCGAGCGCTCCACCAAATACGAATCGGTGATATCCAAATAGGTCATCAACATCGCCCCATCGGGCAGAGGGATGCAGCTCCAATTGATAATAGACCCGTCACTGCGCTCTAATTTTTGCATATGTGGCTCTCTTTTTGTTACATGTGCAGCAATTTCTGCTTTAAATGCCTCCCAATCGTCGCCATAATCGTATAAAAGCCGTGTTTCTTCTATTATTTCGGTTATATGTGGATTCTCGTCTAAAAATGTGGGAGAAATGCCCCATATATGGGCGTAAACGGGGTTATATAACTCTATTTTTCCATCCTCTGCAAACACTGCCACCCCTTCATATAGGTGATCAATCGTTGCCCGCTTCACTGCAATCAGCGTATTATATTTCCGCTCCAGCGTAATATGCTCAGTCATATCTTCATACGTAATCAACAACCCGCCTAGCGCGTACGGAATCACAATTGCTCGCACCACCCGCCCATTCGGCAGGTACATAAACTCTTCGTGCGCATCAATCAGATTAGTAAACAGCGCCAACTGGTTTTTCTTATATGCACCAAAATCCACCTGTTCTGGGAGTAAGCGCATCTCGCGCAGCCGGTCTAACACCTCGCCGTAAGAAGGCTTTCCTTCCAACCACGCCTCCTCCAGCTCCCACATCTGTATGAACGCATTGTTAAAAAATCGCACGCATTTATCCGCGCTATAAATCACGACAGCATTGCCAGAGCTTTCTAATAAGTTCGCCTGCGCCGCCATATGCTCGCGTAAATCCCGTTCCGTTTTTTCTTGTTCAGAAATATCGCGGGCAAACCCATAGGTGCCATTCCCATCCTCCATCGGGATTTCAGCAAAATGGTATAACCGCCGCTCACCCTTCACTACAATATGGTGCCGTGCCGTTTGCTCCTGCTTTTCTTCTACAGCACGCGAAGCTAAAGCCTGTGATTTTATATGTAACTCTGGAATGCGCCCATTCTCAGCATTCTCCTCTTTATCTATCAGTTCCAGATAATTACGATTGCAATAGAGTATGTTCTGCTGTGCATCTCGCAGCCAAATAGGGGCAGGGGAGGCATTGAGTAGCCGTAAAAACCCTTCCATTTTGTCATTTGCCGCCCCAATCGCATCCTGCAAATCACAAATCTGCTGTTCTTGTGGGCTAATATCATTAAACCATAACAACACCCCGCTCAGCGTTTCCCCAGTCTCACCCAAGCGCACGCCATGGCACAGCACCCGCTTATTACCTCCATCTAGGCGTATATCCGCAGAAAATGTCTTCTCTCCATCATCCAGCGCTGCTAGCCCCGCCTCAAATCTCGGCACATCTTCTTCGCGCAATAATTCTGTGAGTTGCCGCAAACCATATGTCTTTTCTTCTGTATCAAACAGGGCATTAAACGCCGTGGATTGCTTTACTATCTTGCTCTTCGTTTCCACGTAATAATACGGCAGGTGCTCCAGTAATGGCGCAAAATGCGCAGTTGCTGACTGCGCATGTTTCAGACGTGCATATTTAATTCCCAGTAGCAAACACACCACCGATGCGATGAGTGAAAATCCAAGAAAAAAAAGAAACAAAATATGTGCAGAAAAGGGCTGCATCCTGCTGCCTTAACCAATGTGTATATTGCTAAAAAGCTAAACTATTTCCCCTCTCCCGTCCACAATAGAGTGTATTTCTAAAAAACAATGCCCTTATCGATACGTAATAAATCCACTAGCATTCCGCTCTGGGAACGCTATAACTAGCTGCATCAAGAAATTGCAATGAGGATTAAGGATGGACACCAAATTCACTAAACTTTCTCTTCCCAATAAAGGCACGGTTATATTCCCTCTATTCGAGGGCGATGGCCTCTCTGGCAACGCCGCAGAGCTGGATGAAAAAAGCGGCGGCGCTATCAGTAAAGCCATCAAATCCCGCGCATATAAAGCCAAAAAAGGCACACTCCTCACCATCTATCCTTCCGCGGACGTATCAGTTGACACCATCCTCCTCGCTGGCCTCGGCAAAAGCGCTGATGTCACAGAATACAGCCTACAATGCCTCGGTGGCGCTATCGCAGCTCAGCTCAACCAGTTGCGCGTTAAATCCGCCACCCTCGTTGCTGAAAATGCCGATACAGCCTCCCTAAGCACCGCCGATGCCGTGGCCCACATTGCCTATGGTGCTTCTTTACGCAACTACCATTTCCACAAATATTTCACCAAGCGCAAAGATGAAGACAAGCCAAGCTTCACTCAGCTCACAGCAGCACTTGATAGCAGCGATAAATCCTCCACACTGTTTTCTCGTCTAGAGAAAGTCGCAGAAGGGGTGTTTTGCACGCGGGATCTGGTGTCTGAGCCGCCAAACGTGCTCCATCCAGAAAACTACGCCGCACAATGCAAAGAGCTCAAAAAACTCGGCGTAAAGGTTGAAGTATTGGGCGAAAAAGAAATGCGCAAGCTCGGTATGGGCGCACTGCTCGGCGTAGGGCAGGGCAGTGTGTTCGAATCTAAACTCGTGGTCATGCAATGGAACGGAGCACCAAAAGGCAAAGCGCAAACTCCCGTCGCTTTCGTTGGTAAGGGCGTCACCTTCGATACTGGCGGTATTTCCATCAAACCCTCCGGCGGCATGGAAGATATGAAATATGACATGGCCGGCTCCGGCGCAGTGGTAGGGCTCATCAAAGCTCTCGCTGGCCGCAAGGCAAAAATCAATGCCGTAGGCGTCGTCGGCCTGGTGGAAAACATGCCTGGTGGCAATGCCCAGCGCCCGAGCGACGTCGTCACCTCGATGTCTGGCCAAACCATTGAGGTGCTCAACACCGACGCGGAAGGCCGCCTCGTGCTGGCTGACGCCCTCTGGTATACGCAAAACCGCTTTAAACCCCGCTTTATGGTTAATCTTGCTACGCTCACCGGCGCCATCGTCATTGCGCTCGCCAGTGAATATGCGGGCCTGTTCTCCAACAACGACGAGCTTTCTGAGCGCCTCACCCAAGCCGGCGAAAAGGTGAATGAAAAGCTCTGGCGCTTCCCGCTGCATAAAAACTACAACAAAATGATCGACTCCAAAATTGCCGACATGCAAAACATTGGCAATGAGCGCGGCGCGGGCAGCATCACTGCGGCTGAGTTCCTCCAGCGCTTCGTCAATGACGTGCCCTGGGCACATCTGGATATCGCCGGTGTGGCTTGGACCAAGAAAAACCAAGACATCACGCCAGAAGGCGCCACCGGCTATGGCGTTCGCCTGCTTGATCGCCTCATCACCGATTATTATGAGTAAATGCCTGAAATCAGCTTCTACCATCTCACCAAAACACCGCTAGAAAAAGCGCTGCCGCAGCTTTTAGAAAAAGCGGTAGCGAGCGGTAAGCACATCGTGCTGCTCACCAGTTCCGAAGAGCAACTCACCACGCTCGATAACACCCTCTGGACCTATAGCACTAAAAAATTCCTGCCGCATGGCCGCGAGAAGGATGGGTTTGCCGAAAAACAACCCATCTACCTCACCAACTCGGAGCAAAACCCTAATAACGCCGAGATTTTAGTGCTCACCGATGGTGCTGAGCCTGAATACCTCTCCGAATTCCCCCGTGTGCTGGATGTATTTGATGGCAATGACGAGGCTGCAGTGGCTGAAGCCCGCACCCGCTGGAAAAAACATCAAGAGGCCAATCACACACTCACCTATTGGCAGCAAGACGCGAAAGGCGCCTGGCAAAAAGCCGCCTAAATTTTTATATTGCAAAGCCAAACAAAATCACTACATTCGGCCCCAAATTCACTTACAGCAGAGATACACCATGGCAACACAGCGTACTTTATCCATCATCAAACCTGACGCTACGCGCAAAAACATCACCGGCCTTATCAATGCCCGCTTTGAAGAGAACGGCCTGCGCATCGTTGCACAAAAGCGCATCTATCTAAGCCGGCGCGAAGCCAGCATCTTTTACGATATCCACAAAGAGCGCCCTTTCTTCGGCGAACTCATTGAATTCATGGTCTCCGGCCCCGTCATCGTCCAGGTGCTAGAAGGCGAAGAA
>JANQQO010000265.1 GCA_028289305.1 Rickettsiales bacterium
CCATATCAAGCACCGGGATCCCCTCGGTAATACAGATCACAAGCCCCACCCCGGCTTCAACCGCTTCCACAATCGCATCCGCAGCAAACGGTGGCGGCACATAGATCACGCTCGCATCCGCACCGGTTTTCTTCACCGCATCTTCCACCGTATCAAAAACCGGCAGATCCAAATGCGTTGAGCCCCCCTTGCCCGGCGTCACCCCACCAACCATATTCGTGCCATATTCAATCGCTTGCTCGCTGTGATACGTGCCCTCTTTGCCGGTAATCCCCTGGCAAATCACTTTCGTGTCTTTATTCACTAATACGGCCATGTTGTGCTCCTTTGGTTAGCCTCGCTCGACGCTCGGTTGTTGTTCCTGATATTCTGCCTTTATTTTATTCCACTCTTCGCCATATTCTGCTTTAGGCAATTTCTTCATCGCATCCACCCTATGCACCGCACAAAGCACCATATATTGCGTTGGCGTTACCGAGACAGTAACGCCCGCATTCCTTTCATTATCCGAATGCGGCGCAAATTTTACGATCACATCACCGCCTATGTGCTTATCTGCTCTAATCTTTAGCTCTTTCGGCCCTTTTCCTTCTCGCATGAGCGCATAGTCTTTTAGCGCGACCCTAGCAACCTCTCCAAAAAAATCATACACCACCTTATTTAAAAAGCTGTCGAGCCCCCCAGCACCACCACCTGTCAATGACTCTGCCAAAAACTCCCGCTTCAGCACCGCCTTATCGCCACTGCCAGAGAGAGAAAACCCCTTAAGCCATTCCTGGCGCCCTTTATCCGGCCGCACAACGTCCACCTGAGGGCTATCTAAGCGCTCAAGAGTGGTCGTCGCCCAATTTTCGCCCAACATACCAGGAATTGTCGACAAAGCCTCCGCGCCTATATTACCCGCGCCGCTGAGCAACACCCGCTTCACATCGGCCTGCTTATGCCCATCCAATTTCACATACCATTCAAAAAAACCCCCCAGCTCGGCCCTTGCCCTTTCCACCGCCCCTACGAACTCCTCTCTTTGCAGCACAAACTGTTTTTCTTCAAGCTTCACTGCAAGCCCTAATTTTTCCGCCTGCGCCTGAACATTCTTAAGATTATCTTCACTAGAACTCTGTCGATCAATCAAAACAGCGCCCGGATCCTCCGCCATGCGCGCATCTCCATGTACGTATAAATCGCGATATATATCCCACAGCGCATAAAATATTTCTTCTTTCCCATCTAAAAGCGCCTGCGCACGTTCAATGGTCGGCTGGTGCGGTGTCGCCCCCCTCCATGCCGCCAATTTTTGCCTATCGGGTCTCCACCAATCTTTCGGCATCGCTACACATCCTCAAATCGTCACATCTTCACATCGTCGCATCATCACATCGCCCCTCCACTCACGCTGCCGCTTTTTCTTTCACTGCGGTAACGATTTTTTCTGCCGCATCGCCCAGATCATCCGCCGGGATGATATCCAGGCCCGAGCCGCTTAAAATCTCCTTGCCCTGCTCCACATTCGTGCCCTCTAGGCGCACTACCAGCGGCACATTGATCCCAAGCTCCTTCGCCGCGGCAATCACGCCCTCAGCAATCACATCACAGCGCATAATCCCGCCGAAAATATTGACCAAAATGCCTTCCACATTCTTGTCTGAGAGAATAATCTTAAACGCCTCGGTCACGGTTTCTTTATTCGCACCGCCGCCCACATCCAAGAAATTCGCCGGCGCGCCGCCATAGAGCTTGATGATATCCATGGTCGACATCGCAAGCCCGGCACCATTGACCATACAGCCAATATTCCCCTCCATCTTCACATAGCTAAGCCCATGCTGCGAGGCTTCCACCTCGGCCGGGTCTTCTTCATCCTCATCGCGCAATTCCTGAATATCCGAATGGCGGAACAGCGCGTTGCTATCGAAGTTAAACTTCGCATCCAGCGCGATAATCTCACCCTCCTCGGTCTCCACCAGCGGGTTGATCTCGAGCTGGCTCGCATCGGTCTCCACAAACGCCCTATAAAGCGCAGTGGCAAAGCGCGAGAAGGTTTTCACCAAATCGCCCTTAAGCCCAATGCCAAACGCCAAACGCCGCGCATGATTGGGCAAAAACCCGGTCGCCGGGTCGATGCTCACCGTGATGATCTTCTCCGGATGTTCGGCCGCTACTTCTTCAATCTCCACCCCGCCTTCGGCTGAAGCCATAAACGTCACCTGGCTCGTCGCCCGGTCAATCACCACCCCGAGGTAATATTCCGTTTTAATCTTCGAGGCCTCTTCGATATAAAGCCGCTTCACCTCCTTGCCTTCCGGGCCGGTTTGATGCGTCACCAGCGTCATGCCCAGCAGTTTCTCTGCCGTGTCATGCACATGCTCCACACTATCTTCTATTTTCACCCCGCCGGCCTTGCCGCGTCCACCCGCATGAATCTGCGCCTTCACCACCCAGGGCGGGCCCTGCAATTTCTGCGCCGCAGCCGCAGCCTCATCTGCGCTAAACGCCGGCAGGCCTTTTGGCACCGGCACGCCATATTGTTTCAAAATCTCTTTAGCCTGGTATTCATGAATATTCATCGATGTGGTATCCTTAAGCGAGGATTGATGGGGGCGTGACCGCCTTTTTCATCTGATTTGTGTAACAAAAGGCGACTATATGCACCTTTGGTTATACCACACCCACACGCCCACGCAAGCGCTTCTAAGATGCATAACACCATAACGGTGTTTTTCGTGAAAATGCCCCCTAGCTCACCCCTAACTGCTCAAAAGCTATTCCTTATTTTTTTACGCTCAAGCGCCGCTTAGGCTGCGCTCCCACTTGGTCGCTAGTCGTCGCCGGCGCTCCTCCACTACTAATCCCTAAAGCCTAAAGCCTAAAGCCTAACCCCTAATCCCTTACTAATACTCCTCCACCAAGGCCAACGTCATGGTATAATTATGCAAGCGCGGGATTTCGGTACGCATATTCGGGGAAAACTGCCCATTCATATACCCACCCACCACCGGGATATTCGCTGGCAGCACGCTGCGCGCAATCTCCACCTCTTCATCAATCTTCTCCTCGCGCCAGGCTTTGCGCCCCACCGCACTTAGGAGCAATCCAAACCCGCCGCCGCTCAGCTCCTGCCGTTCAGCAAAGCGCGCATCCAATATCTCCCGCTCCGCTGTGGTGATAAACTCCTCGGGCGACGCGATCATCAGCTGCATGATCTGCCCCTCGGCAATCGCCCCGGCAAAGGCGATATACCCCTCTTCCTCATTCACCTCCACCACGGTGCGCAGCACCCCGTGCTCGATATGCTCACGCGGCCGCATACGAAATGGGAAGCGCAGCCGCACCCGTATATCTCCTTCCGCATGATCCTTCAAATATTGGTGATACACATTCACCGCCTTACGTTGATTCAGCTCATAAAGCCGGTTTTCCTCCGCCCGCGTCACCGTATATTCCTCACCAAAGGCCCGGCACCCGGTGAAATTCCCATAACTCACGCGCAGCCTAGGCCCATAAAGCCCAATCGCAGCAATCATCCCCTCTCTTGGCTTGCCATCCCCACCGACCAGCGTCGGCGAAATGCCCACACCCGCGCTCGCACTTGCGCCAATCACCGGGAGTTTTTCTGGCAATTCCGCAGCAAACGCCTTGGCCAGCGCCCGCCCATCGGTGCGCGTCCCATCACTCAGCAAGATCACGCCCTTCAACTGCTCATCCGCAAGGCCGGTGGCAATCTGATGCCCCACCGCGAAAGATTGCTCCGGCACCTCAATATCCGCGGTTATCAAGCGCAAGGATGTATGCGTAAATGAAATAGCAAGCACCGTAATCGCCCCGCGATACAGCACATCTCCGGTAATCTCCCCATCGCTGCTACACCCAACAATATGCGCATAGGGGTAGCGATCATGCAGTTTTTCATAACATTGCGTGGTTTTCAGCGCTGCCATATCCCCGAAAAACAGCACTAGCTGCGCATCCACCGGGTTTGCGGGTACTGCGACCAGCTTACGCCCCTGCACCGCGCGCCACCCCGCTTCCTTACTCCACACCAATTGCTCGCTCTGCATCACCGCCTCATCGTTAAAAACGCGTCGAACTATACCACCTCGATAAGGCCTTACGCAATCCGTGTTTATAGAGATGTGTAGAAGCTGTGCATAACTCCCCGAGTTATCCACAAACGACAACCATACCCAATACATCCCCGTGCTCCCCGCACGTTTATCCACAAGGGAATAGCATCATACACAGGCCAAGAAAGCAGGGGATAACTAGGCGCACGCCCTGCTTTATGCAAGATATTCTATCCCCATGATAGTATCTTATGTATCAATAGATTACAGAAACTATCCACAATACTACCCACAGATCTTCCTCCCTCATACCACATAATGGTTACGCCAATAACGTTCTGTGTATAACGCACTATCCCCCGGTTTCGCCCATCCTACTTTCTACTACTACTTTTTTATTATTTTATTAATTATATTTGTTGGGTTGACACTCTATGTGGAATGCTCCTATCTAACAGGCCGATCATAAAGAGGGGATGCGCAGTATGACCCAAAAACCATTGCTTGATGTTCTCGCCGGTAACATCGTGGCTCCGCCCCCGCTTTGGCTGATGCGGCAAGCCGGGCGCTATCTTCCTGAATACCGTGAAACCCGTAAGCACGCCGGTGATTTTCTTACTCTATGTTACACCCCAGATCTCGCCACCGAGGTCACGCTACAGCCTATTCGCCGGTTTTCCTTTGATGCGGCGATTATTTTCTCCGATATTCTCGTGATCTCTCATGCGCTCGGCATGCAGCTGGACTATATCGAAGGGAAAGGCCCGGTGCTTGACCCGCTCACCCATAAAGACGGGATTGCGGCGCTTTCTCTGGACCGGTTAGAAGAGCATCTTGCTCCGGTCGGCACCGCGATCAGCCAGGTTACCGCTGAACTCCCTGCTCATACCACGATGATCGGTTTTGCTGGCGCCCCATGGACGGTCGCCACCTATATGCTTGAAGGCGGCAGCAGTAAGAATTTTGCCAAAGCCAAAGGGCTCGGCTACCGCGATCCAGAGAGTTTTTCAACGCTTCTGAATACCTTGGTTGAAGCCACGGTGCGTTATCTTCATCTGCAAATCACTGCCGGAGCGGAAGTCATCCAGCTCTTTGATTCCTGGGCGGGCGTGTTGGGAGAGCAGGAATTCGCCGATTGGGTCATCGCCCCGACCAAAGCCATTATTGCCGGGGTTAAAGCCCAGCATCCCGATATCCCGATTATCGGCTTCCCCAAAGGTGCAGGCCTGCATTATCCGCGCTATATCGCAGAAACCGGTGTCACCGCTGTCGGGCTTGATTACACCATGCCGTCTGCGCATGCGGCAGAAACGCTGCAATCCAAGCTCCCAGTGCAAGGCAATCTCGATCCGGTACTCTTAGCAGAAGACGAAGCGGCGATGCGTGTGGCTGTGAGCCATATCAAGCAGGCGTTTTCCCGCGGTCCGCATATCTTTAATCTCGGCCATGGTATTTTGCCACATACCCCCATTGCCCATGTTGAAGCGCTGATTGAGGCAGTGAAATCCGGCACCGAGGAAGGGAAGAAAATTGCCTGAGCGCGCCAAAAAAATTGCGATTGTGCTGTTTAATCTCGGCGGGCCTGATCGCTCCGAGGCGGTCAAACCCTTCCTGTTCAATCTGTTTAACGATCCTGCGATCATCGGTCTGCCGAATCCTTTCCGCAGGCTCCTAGCAAAGCTGATTTCCAGCAAGCGCGCGCAGGAGGCGCAGGAGATTTACGCGCAGATTGGCAATCGCTCCCCCATCCTCCCGCTCACCGAAGACCAGGCCAGCGCCCTAGAACAGCGCCTGAACAGCGAGACTGGCCCCCATACCTATAAAACCTTCATCGCCATGCGCTATTGGCACCCCTTCACCAAAGAAGCGGTGGAACAGGTCAAAGCCTGGGGCGCGGATGAAATCCAGCTCCTCCCGCTTTATCCCCAGTTTTCTACCACCACCAGCGGCTCCTCGCTCAACGCATGGCATAAGGAGGCGGCCGCGCATGGCTTTTCGGTTCCGACCAAAACCATCTGCTGCTACCCTACCCAAGCCGCCTTCATCGCCTCCCACACCACGCTGATTCGCGCTATGTATCACAACGCCGAGGAAGCATCTGAAACGCCGCCGCGTATTTTATTTTCCGCGCATGGCCTGCCAGAAAAAATCATCAAGAAGGGTGATCCGTATCAGTGGCAGGTTGAACAAACCGCTGCTGCTGTAGTGGATCAGCTCGCCATCCCAAATCTTGATTGGCAAGTCTGCTATCAGAGTAAGGTTGGGCCGCTAACCTGGATTGGCCCGGCCACCGATGATGAAATCCGCCGCGCAGCAGAATCTAACACCCCGCTCGTTATCGTTCCCATCGCTTTTGTGTCGGAACATTCTGAAACCTTGGTCGAACTCGATATCGAATATAAGGAGCTTGCTGCAGAACACGGGCTTTCCGCCTATTACCGGGTGCCGGCCCTGGCCACCGAAGAACAGTTCATCACCGCCCTTGCCGCCTCCTGCCAGCAAATGACCGAAGCGAATGAGACCGGCATCATCAATCCCCGCTATTGCCCCGCACAATATGCTTGCTGCCCTAATACAATAAACGCCCCACCGCCTCCGTGAGAGGTTCTAGGTTTTTAAAAAGAGCGTGAATAGATTTTTTAACACTCAACACGTAACACTCAGCACTTCATTAACCAATAACCATTAACGAATAACGAGCATATCATGACCATCCTCACCGAGTATTATCTTTGGATCAAAGCCCTCCACCTCATCGCCGTCATTGCCTGGATGGCTGGGATGCTTTATCTCCCGCGGCTCTATGTCTATCACTGTCAGGCAGCACCCGGCTCAGAACTCTCGGAAAAACTTAAAATCATGGAGCGTAAGCTGCTCCGCCTCATCATCAACCCGGCGATGATCGCTGCCTGGATTTTCGGCATCATGCTTGCCATCGCACTCGATATGTGGGCGAGCGGCTGGCTGCATGCTAAATTCACCCTGCTGATCGGTATGCAGATCGCCCATGCCTTGCTCGCGCGTTATCGCCGCCATTTCGCGCGAGACGAGAACCGCCATAGCGAGCGTTTCTACCGTATAGTGAACGAAGTGCCCACCGTACTGATGATCGGCATCGTCATCCTGGTGGTGGTCAAGCCATTCTAAATTACCGCCACAAAACAAAATTTTATTTGACACCCCGTCAGAAGTTTGTTAGCAGGAAGCATCTCCAGGCGGGGTCCGTCCCTTTCTGGAGCCTTTAAGTAGTCACGATTCCCCTGTTTTTCCCATCACATCGCCATAAAAAGGCGCATATAGGTTGAGAATAACATGGGAGGCGACCCTATTTTTCCACATAATTGCTATTATATTGTTTTAAGAGGAATCCTATGACCCCCCGTACTGAAGCGGAAACCAAAGACGCCCCTGAAGAAGAACAAGGCGACGAGTCTCCAAAAACCAAAAGCCCTGCAAAGGGGCGCAGCAAGGCCGATGCGGCCGATAAAAAAACCGATAAAGCAGCTCCAGATGCGGGTACCGATACGCCCGAAGGTGTGCTGCGCATCAGCGATCTGAAGAATAAAAGCGCGGAAGATTTGCAAGCCATCGCCGAAGAGGCGGGTATTGAAAATACTGGCGGCATGCTCAAGCAAGATCTCGTCTTCGCTATTTTAAAGAAAATGGCCGCGGTTAACGGCAAAATCATCGGCAATGGTGTGCTGGAAGTGCTGCAAGATGGCTTCGGCTTCCTGCGCTCTTCGGAGGCGAATTACCTCGCCGGGCCGGATGATATCTATGTCTCGCCGAGCCAAGTGCGCCGCTTTGGCCTGCGCACCGGCGATACGATTGAAGGGGAAATCCGCTCGCCGAAAAAAGGTGAGCGCTATTTTGCCCTGCTCAAAGTTATCTCGATTAATGATCAAACGCCTGAGCAATGCCAACACCGGGTTAATTTTGATAACCTCACCCCGCTCTATCCTGATGAGCGGCTGACGATGGAATTGCCTGAGCCGGGGCAGAAAGACCAAACCGCCCGCGTCATCGATCTGCTGACCCCACTCGGAAAAGGCCAGCGGGCGCTGATTGTAGCGCCTCCCCGCACTGGTAAAACCGTGCTGATGCAAAATATTGCCAAATCCATCACCGCCAATCATCCCGATGTTGAGCTGATGGTGCTGTTGATTGATGAGCGTCCGGAAGAGGTCACCGATATGTCACGTACGGTGAAAGGCGAAGTGGTAAGCTCCACCTTTGATGAGCCGCCTACCCGCCACGTACAGCTCGCGGAGATGATCATCTCCAAGGCCAAGCGCCATGTTGAGGCTGGCAAAGACGGCGTGATCCTGCTGGATTCGATCACCCGCCTCGCCCGTGCCTATAACACTGTGGTGCCGTCTTCGGGTAAGGTGCTCACCGGTGGTGTGGATGCGAACGCCCTGCAGAAGCCAAAGCGCTTCTTCGGTGCGGCGCGGAACATCGAAAATGGTGGCTCGCTCACCATTATCGCCACCGCCCTGGTTGATACCGGCTCGCGTATGGATGAGGTGATTTTTGAAGAATTCAAAGGCACGGGTAACTGTGAGCTGAATCTGGATCGCAAACTGTCTGATAAGCGCACCTTCCCAGCGATTGATGTCACCAAATCCGGCACGCGTAAGGAAGAATTGCTCTATAACCAAGGCGAGCTGCAGAAAATGTGGATGCTGCGCAAAATCCTCATGCCGATGGGGGCGCAAGACGCCATGGAATTCCTCCTCGATAAACTCGGCAAAACCAAAACCAATAGCGAATTCTTCGAAACGATGAATAGCTAGGGGTAGGATCTGGGATTTAGGATCCGGGATAGAGGTTCTTTAAAAAGCAAAGATAACGTTACTCCCCCCTTGCGGGGGAGTCGAAGAGCATACGCGTGAAACGCATATGTGATCCGGTGGGGGGTTTAAGAAATAATACTGCCTCCTCACCCCCCCTCCGGACCCGACTTCGCCGGATTCCGACTCCCCCGCGAGGGGGGAGTAAGTATTCCTCACCCCCCCAATCCCACCCCCTAACCCTCTATTATCCCTCCTTTTTATCCCCCATGCATTTACAGCAAAAATGTGTTGATTTTTGCGGCAAGCTGTTGTATTATATAGTTTCGTTGTAGTCTCTGTTGACTTTTTGATTTGCATGTGGCGAAAGCCACTTTTGTACTCAAGAAAGGAGTGCAGTAGAATGTTACGCAGTATGCCAAGAGGTGTTGGCCTCTTCTTGAAATGTGTTGTGGCGATGTTCCTTTTGTGGGCGGGAGCGGTGCAATTCTCCACCCGCGTGGATATTGGTGACGCTTTGGTCTTGTCGCTCTTTTTTGGGGCGATCTTGACAGATGTGATTGGAGACAAAAAAATCTATCAAGAGATCTGGCGGACTCATACCATCTGCTCGCTGTTGACGCTTTTATTTTTGGTCATGGCGGGCTATGAGGTTGTTCTTTTAGCGCGCTTTCCCGCAGATGCGATGTTCAGCAACCACGCAATCGTTGTGTGGCTGAGTGCTATCTTCGCAACCGCCGCCGCAGGCGTCTGCATGTTGGTCATGCTTCTTAAAGAGTGTATTCTCAAGAGGCCATGACCACCAAACAACCGAAACCGGGGAGCATCGCGCTCCCCGGTTTTTTGTGTCCCACCTCCCCCGTCTTTGTCATCCCAGCAGCATTGTCCTGCGTAGCTTTCAAGCGAAGCAGGATAGAGAAGGTTGGGTCACGGCATCCGTTCCCACTTTTTGTCATCCCAGCCTTGAGCTGGGATCCAGTATTAATTTAAAATCCCCTGGATTCCGGCGTGCGCTGGAATGACAAAGGGACTAAGGAGAAACCCGTGTGTGAACACACCGGAGGAGCGTTAGCGACGACTAGCGACCAAGGGGGAGCGCAGCCTACGCGGCGCTTGAGCGTAGTAATTTATAAAATGAGCGAACAAGCAGGGGGATCCATCTTGCGTAACACCACCAACCATCATCTCCCCAATCCCTAATCCCCAAAGCCTAATCCCTTACCAGCCCCTTCATACTTTCCCATTGACTCACCCCACCGGCGCGGTATATCTCGAGATACGTCTCACGTCATACACGCATAAGGAGAAACACCATGCCGGGCAGGAATAAAATCGCGCTGATTGGCGCAGGCAATATTGGCGGAACGCTAGCACACTTAACGGGCCTTAAAGAATTGGGCGATGTGGTGTTGTTTGATATCGCCGAAGGCCTGCCCCAGGGTAAGGCGCTTGATCTGGTTGAAAGCTCGCCCGTCGAAAGCTTTGATGCGAATTTCACCGGCACGCAGGATTATGCCGATATCAACGAGGCCGATGTGGTGATCGTCACCGCTGGCATCCCGCGCAAACCGGGCATGAGCCGGGATGATCTCATCGAAACCAATACCAAAATAATCAGCGATGTCGCCGAAGGCATCAAAACCCATGCGCCCGACGCCTTTGTCATCGTCATCACCAACCCACTCGATGCGATGGTCTGGGTGATGAAGGAAAAAACCGGCTTTCCCGCGAATAAAGTTGTCGGCATGGCTGGCGTGCTGGATTCGGCGCGTTTCCGCTATTTCCTCGCCGATGAATTTAAGGTCTCGGTCGAAGATGTCACCGCCTTCGTGCTCGGCGGCCATGGCGATACCATGGTGCCGCTCACTCGCTATTCCACCGTGGCGGGCATTCCGCTGCCCGATCTGGTTGATATAGGCTGGACCACACAAGAACGTTTAGATGCCATCGTCCAGCGCACCCGCGATGGTGGCGCAGAAATCGTCGCCCTGCTCAAATCCGGCTCTGCCTTCTATGCGCCCGCCTCCGCGGCGATACAAATGGCGGAAAGCTACCTCAAAGATCAAAAACGCGTGCTGCCGTGTGCGGCGTATCTCGAGGGCCAGCTCGGCGTTGATGGGCTCTATGTCGGCGTGCCCGTGGTGATTGGCAACAACGG
>JANQQO010000273.1 GCA_028289305.1 Rickettsiales bacterium
GAAGGCGAGGTCGAAATCGCTAAGCGCATCGAAGCTGGCCGCGAAATGATGATGGGCAGCCTGTGCGAAAGCCCCATCGCCATGCGCCGCTTCACCATCTGGTACGATAACCTCTCCACCGGCGCCATGCTCCTGCGCGACATCATCGATCTGGATGCCACCTACGCCGCGGATATCAACAATCTGCTCGATAACCCTGAAGGCGAAGAAGAAGCCGAAGGAGAAGGTACACAAGATGAAATCCCCATCCCCGCCGGCCCGGTAGAAGCCGCTGCAGACGAGAAAAAGGAAGAAGAAAAAACCGAAGCCAAAGAAGGCGAAGGTGAAGGCGAAGAGGGTGAAGAAGGCGAAACCGCAGAAGGTGAGGGTGAGGGTGAGGGCGAAGGCGAAGAAGAAGATGAAGAGCTCGCCAGCAGCAATATCTCGCTAGCTGCGATGGAAAGCCGCCTCATGCCGCAAATCATGGAAACCCTGGGCACCATCGTCACCGCCTCAACAAAAATGCTAAAACTCCATGAAAAGCGCCTGAACGCGGCACTTTCCCAAGGAAAATATACCGAAAAAGACAGCAAAGAATACGATAAGCTAAAAGCCCATCTCGTTGAGCATGTCCACAGCCTGCGCCTAAACGAAGCTTCCATCGCCGATATGCTCGAAGAGCTCTACACGGTCAATAAGCGCCTCATCGGCTATGAAGGCAAGCTGCTGCGTCTGGCAGAACAAAAGAAAGTCTCGCGCACCAGTTTCTTAAAACACCATATCGGTGCCGAGCTCGATCCGGATTGGATCAAAAACACCTCCAAGCTCAAAGAAAAAGGCTGGGATGCCTATACCAAAGATTATAGAGATAAAATCATCGATCTGCGCCGCAGCATCGCGACCTTAGCGCAAGAATCGGTGACCGATATCTCCGAGCTCAAGCGCATTGTCAGCGCCGTACAAAAAGGCGAGCGCGAAACCAATAAAGCCAAGAAAGAGATGATCGAAGCCAATCTCCGCCTCGTCATTTCCATCGCCAAGAAATACACCAATCGCGGCTTGCAATTCCTCGATCTCATCCAAGAGGGCAATATCGGCCTGATGAAAGCGGTCGATAAGTTCGAATACCGCCGTGGCTACAAATTCTCCACCTACGCCACCTGGTGGATTCGCCAGGCCATCACCCGCTCGATCGCCGACCAGGCCCGCACCATCCGTATTCCGGTGCATATGATTGAAACCATCAATAAAATCGTGCGTACCAGCCGCCAGATGCTGCATGAAATGGGCCGTGAACCAACGCCAGAGGAGTTGGCGGAAAAACTCTCCATGCCGCTGGATAAGGTCCGCAAAGTCATGAAAATCGCCAAAGAACCGGTCAGCCTTGAAACCCCGGTCGGCGATGAAGATGGCAGCTTCCTCGGTGATTTCATTGAGGATAAAGACGCCGTGCTCCCGCTCGATTCCGCCGTGCATTCAAACCTGCGCGGCATCACCACCCGCGTGCTCGCAAGCCTCACTCCGCGCGAAGAGCGCGTGTTGCGCATGCGCTTCGGCATCGGCATGAATACCGACCACACCCTCGAAGAAGTCGGCCAGCAATTTTCGGTCACGCGCGAGCGTATCCGCCAAATCGAGGCCAAAGCCCTGCGCAAGCTCAAACACCCAAGCCGCTCGCGCAAACTCCGCGGCTTCCTTAGCGACGATTAGGGATACTATCTAAATGCTATGCCGTGCTTGTCACGGCATCCGGATAGTCACACACAATGGATTAGAGATCTATCTCCCCGCGGCCTGGTCTGGATTAAACCGCCCAAGATTCCCCAAAAGCTGCTCCACTACGCCGAGCTCATTGCCCTCGGTCGGTGTCACGTCATCAGCAAAATCGATACGCCGCGCATCCTCTAGCCCCCGTTTTTCCACCCGGCTCACCACACCCCCCGCATCAAACGCCACCACATGCACCTCTTGCCCGACAATCTTCGGCGTGATGAAGGCCACATGCTCCGAACGCGTGGAAATGTAATACCACACTTCCTCTCCGAAATTGCTCTTGGTCGAAGGCGTGCCCAATTTCTGCCGCACCTCCGCCTTAGTACTCTCACCAATTTTCACCGTGTCAAAATCGCTAAACCGCGTCACATAACCGCGATCTTCCACCGTTTTCACGCATGCGGTAAGCCCGCTTACTCCCACCAATACGAGCAGCAAAATACACACAGGTTTATGTCGAAATAGAGAGGTCATAGAAAAATATGATAAACTACTGGATTTACGCTACATTATGGTTTATAACCAGCCGCCACGGCACATGAGACCAAGAATAGAGCCGGCATAACCGTATTATAATCCCAGATAAAAGGAAGTTGCAATGGCAGTTCCAAAGAAAAAGACATCGAAATCAAAACGCAATATGCGCCGAGCACATAAATCCCTCGGTGCGATCAATGTCGTTGAAGACGCGACCACGGGTGAGCTGAAGCTCCCGCACCACATTTCTGTGGATGGGTATTATCGCGGACGGCAGGTGATCACCGAGCCAGAAAGCGCATCCGAAACCACCGAATAGCCCTGCTTTCATGGCAGAACAGGCGCATATAGCAATCGCGTTAGATGCCATGGGCGGTGATAACGCCCCTGACTCTGTGCTAAAAGGCGCCAGTATCGCGCGCACGCGCCACCCGGATATTCATTTCATCTTCTATGGCGATGAAGCCCTCATCGCGCCCAAGCTCACCAAATTGCGCAAGCTGCGTAAAAACAGCACCGTTATTCATACCGAATCTGCCATCAGTAACGATGAAAAACCCTCCACCGCCCTGCGTCAGGGCCGAGATTCGAGTATGGGCCTCTGCATCAAAGCCGTGCAGGATAATAAAGCGCAAGGCTGCGTCTCCGCCGGTAACACCGGCCCCCTCATGGCAATGAGCAAATTCATGCTACGCACGCTTGAAGGCATCGACCGACCCGCCATTGCTAGCCTCTTTCCTACCATCAAAAATGAATGCGTTATTCTCGATCTCGGCGCCAATGTTGATTGCGCCGCCAATCACCTGTTCCAATTCGCCGTGATGGGCGACGCTTTCGCCCGTGCCGTGCTCGGCCTCAGCAATCCTGAAATCGGCCTGCTCAATATCGGCTCCGAAGAAGTCAAAGGCAATGATACCGTCAAAAACGCCTCCGCCATGATCCGCGACACCGCCCTCCCACTCAATTTCTACGGCCATATCGAAGGTGATGATATCGGCAAAGGCACGGTGGATGTCGTCGTCACCGACGGCTTTTCCGGCAATATTGCGCTCAAAACCGCGGAGGGCACTGCCCGCATGTGCGCCTATTACCTGCGTGATGCGTTCCGCAGCTCCTGGCTTGCGCGCCTCGGCTATCTCCTTGCCAAACCAGCGATGAACACCCTGTTCCACAAGCTCGATCCACGCCACCATAACGGCGCGATGTTCTTAGGGCTCAACGGCATCGTCGTCAAAAGCCATGGCGGTGCAGATGCGATGAGTTTTGCCAACGCCATCGGGGTTGCCGCTGAACTCATCAAGCACAGCATCAACGACCAAATCACCAAGGAAATCCGCACCTCGCAGGAGCTCATTTCCAATCATGAGGCGAAGGACGCATAGCCGCCCATGCCGAACCCCTCTTCCCATATCGCTTCGGTGATCGTCGGATGCGGCGCCTATCTGCCGGAAAAAATCCTCACCA
>JANQQO010000283.1 GCA_028289305.1 Rickettsiales bacterium
CTTTGCAGAAGTGCTGCCAAAAACCTATGCCTTCCGTAATGCTGAGCGGGTGGCGCTCACTGTGTCGCCAGTCTTTATCGTTCTCGTGCGCGTTCTTTCCCCCATCACCCATACGGTGCAGATGGTGGTAGAATCTTTTTTCCGCCTTCTTGGCGTGCGAGAAGCGGAAGATGAGGACGGTATGTCAGGTACAGAAGTGCTACGTGGGGCGATCGAGCTACATCACGAAGAAGGCGCGGTGGTCAAGCATGACCGCGATATGCTGGGCAGCATCCTGGACCTTAAAGAGACCACGGTGGAGGAAATCATGATTCACCGCAAGCATATGGAAACGCTTAATATACAACAGCCCTCAGCCGATATTATCGAGCAGGTGCTCTCCAGCCGTTATACCCGCATTCCGATGTGGAAAGACAATCCTGAAAACATCGTCGGTGTCCTCCATGTAAAAGCCCTGCTGAAAGAAGTGCAGGGGTGCCGGGGAGATTTGGAAGCGCTCGATATTTCCGCCGTTTTAATGCCACCCTGGTTCATCCCTACCACCACCACGCTTACTGATCAATTACGCGCCTTCCTTGAGCGGAAGACCCATTTTGCCCTCGTGGTCGATGAGTATGGAGCGCTGCTGGGGCTGATTACCTTAGAGGACATTCTAGAGGAAATCGTAGGGCAAATCAGCGATGAGCATGAAGAAGAGGAACAAAAGCGTGGCCCTATGCGTGAAGAAACCAAAGGGTGCTATGTGGTAGAAGGCACAATGACAGTGCGCGATCTTAATCGCGAGCTGGACTGGGATCTGCCAGACCATGACGCCGCCACAGTAGCCGGTCTTGTGATTCACCAAGCCGAGCGTATTCCTGAAACCGGCCAGGTTTTCCACTTTTTCAACACCCGCTTTGAAATAGTCGAAAAACAGCGCAATCAAATTACGAAATTGCGGGTTAGCGCCCTGGAATAGCGCCTGTAGCCAGGCTATCCGCCCGCTCATTCCCTGGGTGGCCGTTATGGCCCTTCACCCAATGCCAGCTCACCTCATGCTCTCCCATTGCGGCTTCCAGCGCTTGCCATAAATCCACATTTTTCACGGGCTTCTTATTTGCGGTTTTCCATCCCCGTGCCTTCCAATTTGGCAGCCACTCGGTGATACCATCCTTCACATAATTACTATCCGTATATAAATCCACTGCACAAGGTTTGGTAAGCGATTTGAGTGCCTCAATCGCAGCCATAAGCTCCATGCGATTATTTGTCGTCTCGGCCTCACTACCCTGAATTTCCTTCGTCACATTGCCATATTCCAGCACAGCCCCCCAGCCCCCAGGGCCCGGGTTGCCAGAGCAGGCGCCGTCGGTGTAAATCGTGACCTGTGGTAAATTCTGTGTCATTTTGATGCTTTCTTTGCGCTTGCAATCTGCGGTTTCGGTGATAGTGTTCCCGCGGTCTTTTTGCCTTGAGGGAGTATACAAGCTAATGGCCAAGAAAAAAAGCGCGAGCGTGGCAAAAACATCTGCTGCGCGCGAAAAAAAATCCATAAACCTGGCGTTGCAGGGTGGCGGGTCGCATGGTGCGTTCACCTGGGGCGTGATAGATCGTCTGCTGGATGAAAAGCAGCTTACTGTTGAGGCTATTTCTGCAACCAGCGCGGGTGCGATTAATGCTGCGCTTTTTACTTACGGCATGGCGCAGGGAGACAGAGAAGAGGCGCGTCAGCTGCTGGAAGAGTTCTGGATGCGTATCAGCCAGGCTGCCAGCCTCACACCTATCCAACCCACCATGCTTGAGAAAATGTTCGGCACGGATCTGTCCATGTCGCCCTCCTTCATGATGTTGGATTATCTTACTCGTGTATTTTCGCCTACTCAGCTTAATATTTTTGATATCAACCCGCTGCGTGACGCGCTGGAAGATATGGTCGATTTTTCTGTCATTCGCAAAAGCGCCAAGAACAAGCTCTTCGTTAATGCTACCAATGTGATGACCGGCAAAATCAAAGTCTTCCGCACCGAAGAGATGATGTTGGATATGCTGCTGGCCTCTGCCTGTCTGCCCTTCCTCTTCCGCACGGTGGAGGTAGAAGGCACACCGTATTGGGATGGTGGCTATTCCGGCAATCCGGCGCTGTTCCCGCTCATTTATGACTGTGCGTGTAAAGATGTGATGGTGGTACAAATCAACCCCGTGAACATCCAAGAAGCACCGGTCACTGCCGCAGATATCCTCGATCGTGTGAACGAAATCAGCTTTAACGCCACGCTGATGCGGGAAGTACGCGCCATTGATTTCGTCAGCCGCCTGATTGATTCAGGAAATGTGTCAGAAAATGAGTATAAGAATATGAAAATCCACGTGATTGAGGCGGAAGACATCATGGCTGGGCTCGGCCATGCCAGCAAGTTCAATGCAGATCGTGAGTTCCTACTTCACTTGCGCGATATTGGCCGTCAAGCGGCGGATGACTGGCTCACCGCGCATTATGATGCGATCGGTAAGCGCTCTTCCATCGATGTACGTGAATACTTCTTATAAAAGCTAGGGCGTTAAGCCCCGCGTATTACTCAGCGTCGCTCTCGTCTTTATCCAGACCCAGATTAGCAAAGCGCTTGTTGAACTTCGCCACGCGGCCGGCTTTTTTGTCGATAAACGCACCACCACCGGTCCAGGCAGGGTGGGTGAGGGGGTCTACATCCAGCTGCAGCGTATCGCCCTCTTTACCGTAGGTAGAGCGGGTCTCAAATGTGCTACCATCTGTCATCTTTACGGTGATGGTATGGTAATCAGGATGAATATCTTGCTTCATGATCTACTCCTTAAAACACACGCTTTAACAGCCAGTGCGAGCGCGGTTTATATACTAACCCCCTAGCATAAGCAAGGGTTTTTATCACAAGCCTCATCGCCGTCACGCCACCTTGGTTT
>JANQQO010000005.1 GCA_028289305.1 Rickettsiales bacterium
TTGTGCCGTAGCGCCACGCTTTTCGGAATTTGCTTAATCAGGTTAGGGTCAAGAACCGCGCTTTTCGGATCAAATTTCTCTACACCCGTTGATTCCGCCAGCACCTCACCCAGCGCACTTTCTGTGATGAAGCCCAGATCCACCAAAATCGCCCCAAGCATGGCGCGCTTGGAATCATCACTATCGCGCTGCACTTTAAGCGCAATCGCCAGCTGATCTTCCGATATCAAGCCTTCTGCCACCAGCCGTTCACCCAGCCGCATGGTAGGAATTTTCTCGCCGGCTACGGTGATTTCACCACCTGCGGTCTGCACATTGGTGCCGGCATCTTTCATCTCCCGCGGACCGTCTACATGCACATTCTCGATATCCGTTTCCGGAGCAGCCTGCGGCTCTTGTCCACCGCCTTGTGCTCCATCATGCATTGGCGGCGGCGTAGCCTTGACTGGCAATGCCACCTCTTCTTCTCCTTTAGGCTCTGGAGGAGGAGGAGGAGCTTCTTGCGCAGGCGCCGTTTCTGCTGCAGGAGCCTGTTCCGGTGTTGCTTGTTGTTCTTGCGGTGCATCTTCTGGCGATGGCGGCGGTGCGGCAGGCTCTGCTGCTGCCTCCTCGGGCGCAGGTGCTGGCGCTGCTTGCGGCTGCTCTGGCGCGGGAGGTGGTGTTTCTTCTGCTGGTGGTGAAGCGGCTTCCGCCGGCTGTGGCGATGCTGGTGGTTCTGGCGGCGGTGCAGCGACGGGCTCACTACCGGAATTAGCAGGAGCAGGTTCTGCTGGCATAGGCTCTGGAGCTGGCGCAGGCGCTTCCTGCTTTGGCGCATCCGCATGCGCAGATGGCTCGCCATTATGCCGTGGCGGAACAGGCTGTTCTACAGGCTGCGGGGCAGCAGACCGTTCTGCGCGTGGCGCAGGACGTGCTTCACCCTCTGCAGCTTCTTGTTTTTCTGCAGATTTCTCCGTTTCCGGCGTGTGTGTAGGTTCATTCACCATAAGCACTCTAAATGAGGTGTTTTGAGGTGTAGTATAACCACGGACGACCCCTAATTTATTCTACGCTGGTTTCATATAATCTTCAATGGTTAAACCAGCATAAAACACCATATATTGTCTTTTTCACAGCAAAAATAAAAATATATAGTGTTTGGGGCAGTGAGTTGGCGTGGCACTCCATACACTCCTCACCCATTATCTCCTCATAAAAAATAGTCTAGCGAAAAAAGGTTAAGAAAGCGTTAAGATCCAAACTAAAAAATGATTTCCCCACAAAGAGAAAAATCTAACGCATTGTTTATCAAACTATGATTGTGTACATTAAGACCGACAATTAAAGACATGAAAAAACCATGCGCATACTTGTCATAGAAGACGATCCGGAATTCATTCAGTATATATCAAAAGGTCTAAAAGAGGCCGGTCATACTGTCGATCAGGCCGATAACGGTAAGGATGGCTTGTTTATGGCAACTACGGAGGAGTACGATCTATTGGTTGTGGACCGAATGCTCCCCGAACTCGACGGCCTAACAATTATTAAAACACTGCGTGGAGCTGGAAATCTTACACCCGTCATGATCCTAAGCGCGCTGGGAGAGGTTGACGACCGGGTTAAAGGATTGCGCTCTGGAGGAGACGACTATTTGGTAAAACCATTTGAATTCGCCGAGCTATTAGCACGCATCGAGGTACTTGGTCGCAGGGCAATCAAAGGTAGTGCTGAGCAAACAACCTTACTCTCCGCCAACGACCTAGAAGTTGATCTTTTATCACGCAAAGTAAGCCGTGCAGGTAAGACTATTAGCCTACAATCTCGTGAGTTTCGCCTACTTGAATATTTACTCAAGCATAAAGGGCAGGTAGTCACACGCACTATGTTACTGGAAAATGTATGGGATTACCACTTCGACCCACAAACAAACGTCATAGACGTGCATATCAGCCGATTACGAAATAAGATAGATAAAGGATTTGATAAACAGCTTTTGAAGACGGTACGCGGTGCAGGATATATCATTGAAGAAAACACATAGACGCTATTACCATAGCTCTAGTTTTAAGATGGCAACTTTCTTCACAATGTTGCTTGGCATCGCGGCACTTATTCTTGGATATTTTCTCTATAACACCCACCTCGAAAACAATCAGCACATAACCATACTTATCAGCATTGTTTTCTTGTTAATGTTGATGGTGATTGGCACAAGTTTCTTCATCAGTGTTTTTGTTGTTCGAAGAATCAACCTCATCGCAGATACAGCAAAAGAAATCATCAATACAGGAGATCTGTCACGCCGTATCTCCGTGGACACGCGCTGGGATGATCTCAGCAATCTTGCACAAATATTAAACGATTTACTCGACCGGATAGAATCACTGATGGAAGGTGTAAAGCGCGTCTCGGACAATATCGCACATGATTTACGCACTCCCCTAAGCCGGCTGCGTAGCGAATTAGAAACACTAAAGAACGATACAGAAAACAAGGAAAAAGCAGAAAAGCTGATAGCAGAAGCAGACCAGCTACTCCGTACGTTTAACGCCCTTCTTAGGATAGCCAATATAGAATCCGGCAAACGCAGCCAAACCTTCTCTACACTTAACCTGGATACGGTACTTAATGACATCATCGAATTTTATGCTCCATTAGCCGAAGAAAAAAACATCACCATAAGTAGCAACCTACCAACGGCAACCCTAAAGGGAGATAAGGATCTATTATTCCAAGCCCTTGCTAACCTTCTTGATAACGCCATAAAATTTACACCAGAAAATGGCACCATTTCTATTGCTACAACGAAAGGACCCCATATCACCATCTCTGATACAGGACCAGGTATATCAGAAGAAGACAAAGGCAAAGTCTTTGATCGCTTCTTCCGAGCAGAAACCAGTCGCCATACTGCAGGAAGCGGCCTAGGATTAAGCTTAGTTGTCGCTGTTATCGAACTTCATAAAGGTAAAATCACCTTAAAAGACAACAACCCAGGACTAACCGTCACACTCTCTTTCTAAAAATTACAAAAAAGTAATGTTTCCGTAACGACCTCTTCATCTCCCATCGCCTAGTGTAAAAAGGATAGGAGATACACATGACCAGACAAACTTTTCTCACCTTCCCAATAGCCTTACTTCTCATCGTCGGACTAAGTGGTTGCATCAACGCCACCCAACATCTCGAAGAACCCGCGTTTACCGTAGTCAAAAAAGAGGACAATTTTGAAATTAGACAGTATGAATCCACTATTGTCGCAGAGGTAATAACATCTGGGGACAGAGAAAAAACAGCTAATGCCGGTTTTAAAATTCTTGCTGACTACATATTTGGTAATAACGTAAAAAGTGAGTCCATGGAAATGACCGCCCCCGTTACACAACAAGAAAATATCATGATAGCCATGACTATGCCTGTTACGCAAGAAAATACCAACAATGAAGAATGGAAGGTGCGGTTCGTCATGCCTAGAAAATATGATCTAAAAACGCTTCCCAAAGCAAAAAACGATAAAATCACATTCATTAAAACGGACCCGTTTAAGGCCGCCGTAATCCGCTTCTCCGGAAGCTTTAGTGACGATAACTACTATAAACACCAACAATTGCTGGAAGAATATATGTCCAAAAACAACCTAACACCCACTGGAAATGCAATTCATGCATATTATAATCCACCCTGGACATTATGGTTCCTTAAACGCAATGAAGTAATGTACAAACTGGCTAATTAAGCATGAAAATTGCCATCGTAGGAACAGGTATATCAGGCTTAAGTGCAGCCTACCTATTACACCCGCATCATGACATCACCGTATACGAAAAAAATAACTATATCGGCGGTCATAGCAGAACCGTTGAGGCGCTAAACACACCCGTAGACACAGGGTTTATTGTTTTCAATTACCGAAACTACCCACTCCTCACCGGCTTATTCACCCATCTTGGTGTCCCAGTGGAAAAAAGCGACATGTCCTTCGGAGCTAGTATTGATGATAGTTGGCTGGAATACGGCACCCAAACACTCACCAATATATTCGCTCAAAAAGCTAATATTCTTAGACCCGCATTCCTGAAAATGATTAGAGACGTCATGCGCTTTAACAAAAAGGCGCTCCTCTATAAGGAAAAAGATGCCTCCATTACACTCGGACAATGTCTCAAAGAACTAAAAATGGGTGAGTGGTTTACACGATACTACTTGCTTGCCATGGGGGGTGCTATCTGGAGCTGCCCTTTAGAAAAGATGCTCGATTTCCCCGCTACAACATTTGTAAGATTCTTTGACAACCATGGATTGCTCACCATCAACGATCAACCGCAATGGTACACTGTGACAGGGGGAAGCAGGGAATACGTCACCCGCCTAACCTCCGACTTTAAAAACAACATCAAACACAACTGCAGCATACGCAAAGTAACCCGCACCAAAGACTCAGTCGTTGTTGAAGACGAGGAAGGACACAAAGAAACTTACGATAAAATCATTTTTTCATGCCACGGCGACCAGGCCATAGCTCTGCTAGACCAACCAACAAAACAAGAACAGGAAATTATTGGCGCCTTTACCTATCAAGACAATCACATGATTCTCCATAGCGACACCAGCTTCATGCCGAAAAACAAGAAAGCTTGGGCAAGCTGGGTGTATTTATCAGAAAAAAGAAATGACGACACACCCGCGATCTCGCTAAGTTACTGGATGAATAAATTACAAAATCTTGAAACAGAAAAACCCCTTATCGTCACACTAAACCCCATCAGAAAACCTGAAGAAAATCTTGTTCATGATACGTATACTTTTGAACATCCCGTGTTTGATAAAAGCGCCATTGAGGCACAAGAAAAGATTGATGTAGTGCAAGGACAAAACAACACGTATTTCTGCGGCGCATATCAACGCTACGGCTTTCATGAAGACGGCCTATGGAGTGCCGTCAGAGTAGCCAATAAATTAGGCATAGAAATTCCATGGGAATAGACCCCCAAATATACCTCTCCAAAGTCATGCATAAACGACTGATTCCAAAGGTGAACCGGTTTACCTATGGAGTGTATTATCTCGCTTTTCCACTATCCAAAATAAATGCACTGTCAGATGGCTGGCGCTTCGGGGTAAACACACCGGGCATTTTAAGCTTCTACGAGAAAGACCACGGTGCGCGTGATGGCAGCAACCTAGAAGAATGGGCACGTCAGATGCTCAAACAAAAGAATATAACAAAAGCAGATGGTGACATCGTCTTAATCACACTACCCAGGGTGTTAGGCTATGTGTTCAACCCGGTTAGTTTCTGGCTGTGTTTAGATAAAAAAAACCAAATAAGAGCCGTTATTTGTGAGGTCAATAACACCTTTGGCGAAACACATAGCTATATATGCGCCCATCAAAACGGCTCGATAATACAACATAACGAGTGGTTTGAGGCGGATAAGCTCTTCCATGTTTCACCCTTCTTACACCGCGATGGACGATACCTCTTCAGATTTGCTTATGAAACGAACTCCTTCGGTGTGTGGATTGATTACTTTAACGAATCCGGCGAAAAACAATTACTCACATCACTGTCAGGAACACTGCAACCATATAACAAAAAATCAAGGAGTCGCGCCTTCTGGCAGCACCCTCTAATCACACTAAAAACTATCAGCCTAATCCATTGGCAAGCAATAAAGCTATTAACTAAGGGGATAAAATACATTACTAAGCCAACACAACGCGAAGAAAAACTGAGCATTACAAAAATGTAATGTTTGCGTAATTAGCATGTTAATTATTGAGGGGTATTATCCAGCCATGTTAGGAAAAGTAATTGCAGATCGCTTTCTAAAAGCTCTGGAACACATTGAATACGGAACGTTCAATGTGACCACACCAGATGGAAAACGCCATACATTCAGCGGCAACACACCAGGCGCGCACGCAGATTTTATCGTGCATGATTGGAAAGTCTTTTCCAGCCTCGCCACAAAAGGAGATATTGGCCTAGCAGAAGACTATCGCGATGGGTTATGGGACTCAGATAACCCTAGCGGCTTATTACTTGTTGGCCTACAGAACGAAAAAGTCCTCAGCCAGTATATCTACGGCAGTACATTATTTAGCGCCATCACACAAATCGTTTATCTGTTCCGTAGAAACACCGTCAAAGGCAGTAAGCGCAATATCCATGCACATTACGACCTGGGTAATGAGTTTTACAAACTCTGGCTTGATCCCACCATGACCTATTCTTCCGCCCTATTCAAAAACCAGAACGAAGCCCTAGAAAAAGCACAATCTAATAAATATGACCGCATTATAGAAAGGCTCAACACTGGCTCGGGAAAAATGCTTGAGGTGGGATGTGGCTGGGGAGGATTTTCCGAACGCGCACTACAAAGAGGCGACTTTGATATCAAAGGAATCACCATTTCAGAAGAACAACATGCATATGCCAAAGACCGATTAAACGATAGCGCAAACATAGCACTAGAGGACTATCGCCACCAAGAAGGAAAATATGACTACCTCATCTCCATCGAAATGTTTGAAGCCGTTGGAGAAAAATTCTGGCCAACATACTTTGGTAAGCTCAAATCCCTGTTACACCAATCCGGTAAAGCTGTTATTCAAACCATCACTATTGATGATGCGTTTTTCGATAGCTACCGCCGTGGTGGCGACATGATTCGCAGTTTCATATTCCCAGGTGGGGCGCTTCCATCCCCTGAACAATTCGAAAAAGAAGCCAATAAAGTGGGATTAAAAATCACCGATAGATACGATTTTGGACTTGATTACGCAAAAACACTGGACCAGTGGCTGATAAAATTTGACGCAAAGAAAGCACAAGTAACCGCTTTGGGTTTTGACGAACCTTTCATACGCCTATGGAGACTATATCTATCAACATGTATTGCCAGCTTTTCTGCAGAGCGCACTGGCGTCATGCAAGTGGAGCTACAGCATGCGTAGATTTATATCGCTAGCCCTTGTTGTTTTATTGATTCCTATCAAGACCCCTGCCGACACGTACAGCATCGTAAACCACATTATACCCGATGCAGAAATAGTAGGAGAAGGCAGACTTACTCTCTTGTTTTGGGATGTATACGATGCAACCTTATACGCACCAGAAGGCACATGGAATAGTAAGAAGCCATTCGCACTGACATTAAGCTATCTGCGCGATCTAGAAGGGTCAGATATTGCAGAACGCTCAGTAGAAGAAATCCAGAAACAAGGATTTAACGACGAAACAAAACTATCAAAATGGCACCAGGAAATGCAGGATATTTTTCCTGATGTACGCCACGGAACAGAACTGACAGGCGTACATATTCCCGGTAGAGCCACCCATTTTTTTGAAGACGGCAAAAAAATAGGCACCATCACTGATCCAGAATTTGGCCAGTATTTTTTCGATATTTGGTTAGGCGAAAAAACAAGCGAACCCGGCTTACGCAAACAACTGATAGGGTTATTATGAGAAAATCGCCTGCCATACCACGTATACACTTAATGCGTTATGGGATCTTAGCCTTTCCCTTAGCATTCGCTGGTATGCCGCTTTATATCCACGCACCCGATTTCTACGCTACCCAGTACGGAATTTCCTTAGGAACACTAGGGATCATTCTGCTGGCCATTCGCTCTTTTGACGCTATTCAAGATCCACTTATCGGCACCGTAAGTGATCGCTATGCGTCTAGACGCGTAGAGATACTCATGCTCGGGATCATACTCCTTGGAGCCAGCTTCTACATGTTGTTTCATCCATCACCAAACCATACCACCTTCTGGTTCGCCGCAAGTATGATCCTAGCCACCACAGCATTCAGTATACTAAGTATTAATCTCAATGCGCTGGGAGGCACCTGGACAATAAACACGCATGAGAAAACCCGCATCACAAGCTATCGAGAGGCACTGGGCCTCATAGGGCTACTTCTTGCCTCGCTGCTCCCTACCCTACTACAAAACCGCGCTGAACCACCAGCAGCCTTCCACCAGCTGAGTATTATATTCATTGCCCTGCTCGGCATAACAGCACTCATCTTCTTGTCCTGGATGAAAACACATCAAGAATTACGCTCTAGAAAAAAACAGCTATTCCTTCGTTCTTTTTCTAAACAACATCGCAAATTCTTCACCATCTACATCATTAGCATGCTAGCATCCGCCATTCCTGCCGTCTTAGTCATATTTTTCATACGTGATCGCCTAGAAGCTGAAACTTATACAGGCTTATTCCTACTACTCTACTTCCTCTCGGGCGTACTCGGTATGCCGCTATGGCAAAAACTCTCAAAAACTCATGGAAAGCTACGTGCATGGACAATGTCAATGGTGCTAGCAATCATCACCTTTATATGGGCGTTTTTCTTAAGTGCAGGAGATATTTGGCAGTATGCCGCCATCTGCATCGCCTCTGGCCTAGCACTAGGGGCCGAGCTTGCCCTACCACCTTCTATACTTGCCGATTTGTTGGAAGAAAATAAATCTCTAAATAATGCATCGGGACATTTCTCTGTGCTTACATTTCTTGCCAAGGCAGCTCTAGCCCTCGCCAGTGCCACAACATTCCTCACCTTAGACAAGGTCGGCTATCAACCAGGTCAAGAAAATAGCGAAAATGCCCTATACTGGCTCAGCGTTTCCTACGCGCTAATTCCCTGCCTAATCAAGTGCATTAGCGCCTTTTTGCTATATCAACTCATGCGTTCTTTTAATCAAGGAGGAAAATATGTTCCGCTTAATAGCCATAATAGGAGTCGTATCAATGCTTAGCGCTTGCACATCGCCCAAATTAGACAGCTACACAGAAACAGAACCAAAAATGGACGTGAAGGACTATTTCAACGGCCCCATCAAAGCTTGGGGCATTGTCCAAGATTGGCGTGGCAAAGTCGTAAGTCGCTTCGATGTCACTATGGTTGGCTCTTGGGAAGGCGACGTGGGCACCCTAAAAGAAGAATTCGTTTATTACGATGAAGACAAAACGCAACAACGTACATGGACCATTACAAAAAATAATGACGGAACCTACCAAGGCACCGCCGGAGATATCCTCGATACAGCAATTGGTAAAACAAATGGCAGCGCCATGAATTGGGCATACAGAATGGATTTACCAGTAGATGGCTCTGTATACCGCATCACTTTCGATGACTGGATGTGGCAGATGAATGACGGCGTACTAATTAATCGCTCCTATCTAAAGAAATTTGGTTTAACCGTAGCAGAGCTTACATTGTTTATGAAAAAACAGGATGCAAATGGAGCATTTTAAAGGAAAACATATATGGATCGTTGGTGCCAGCAGTGGCATTGGCAAGGCCCTTGCCCACGATCTTGCCCGCCGCGGCGCCACATTAATCCTATCCGCCCGCCGAAAAGAACAACTAGAACAGTTGAACAGCGCACTAGGCGGCAACCATCTTATATACGAACTAGATGTAACAGACGCCGATACAGCCAAGCGTACCGCCAACGCAATACAAGCAAGCATACCTCGACTTGACAGCGTTATTTTTATGGCCGCCGTCTACGCTCCTGCAGAAGAAGATCGAACCAATCTTAACCTCATTAAGCATATCATCGATGTTAACCTCACCGGTGCCTACAATATTGTCTATTCCGCCCTCCCTATTTTACAGCAACAAAGAGGCGGGCAATTAGCCCTGTGCGCCAGTGTGGCAGGTTATTGCGGCCTGCCCACAGGACAGCCCTATAGCTCAACAAAATCCGCGCTCATCAATTTAGCAGAAAGCCTGCGCGCTGAGTTAGACAGCACTATCGATGTAAAAGTCATTAATCCTGGCTTTGTGAAAACACGCATAACCGACAAAAATACCTTCCCTATGCCAATGATTATTACGCCTGAAAAAGCCGCACAATATATCACAAAAGGTTTACAATCATCACGCTTCGAAATTCACTTTCCCAAGCGCTTCACCTTATTTCTTAAATTCTTAAGGATGTTACCTTATTGGATTTATTTCCGAATAATGAGATTAGTGAAACCGTAAAAGCAAGGAAATGACCATGGATGTACTGACCGCCGTAAAAGAACGCAGGGCCGTAAAGCACTATGACCCAGAGTTTGACATGCCACAAGAAGACATAGATACACTATTAGAAAGTGCCATTCAGTCTCCAACCTCCTTTAATATCCAAAATTGGCGCTTTGTATTAATCAAGGATAAAGCGCAGCGGGAAAAAGTACAAGAAGCCGCATGGGGCCAAGAGCAAGTGGGAACCGCATCACTGGTATTCGTCCTATGTGCCGATCTTAAAGCATGGGATAAAGACCCTGTGAGATACTGGCAAAATGCCCCTAAAGAAGCGCAAGATATGCTCGTGCCAATGATAAAACCCTTTTATGAAGGCAAAGACTGGCAACAACGCGATGAGGCAATGCGCTCGGTTGGCATTGCCGCACAAACGATCATGCTCACCGCAAAGGCGCTGGGCTATGATAGCTGCCCCATGATCGGCTTTGACCCCGAAAAAGTCGCAGAATTAATACAGCTACCTGAAGATCACGTTGTCTGCATGATGTTGGTCGTCGGCAAAGCAACAAAGTCGGCCTGGCCCAAGCCCGGTCAGCTTGACCTGGATGAAGTCGTAATCAAAGACCGGTTTTCGTGACGGAGGTAGTGTTGGAGCGGGTGATGAGATTCGAACTCACGACTTCAACCTTGGCAAGGTTGCGCTCTACCCCTGAGCTACACCCGCATCAGAACTGCCGCGCGCCATATGCCATCGCAGCATGAGAGACCGCGAATAATACGCAACATTCTCACCTTTGCAAGGCTTTTTCCACCCGCATAGCGCATCACCATTGCACCAACTACATTTCCGGTGTAGGGATAGGGTAGCCATCAAAAAACATGGGCGAAACAATGCCGGATACAAAAAACACGCCTGATCCCAAATTGCTCGAAATTCTGGTCTGCCCGCTTACCAAGGGCGCGCTGGAATATGATGAGGCCGCCGGCGAGCTCATCAGCCAAAAAGCCGGCCTCGCCTACCCCATCCGTGATGGCATTCCCATCATGCTCGTCGACGAAGCAAGAAAGCTCGAGGAGTAATTTTCTTCAATCCTATCTTCCGATTTGATCGGACCCACGCTCTCTTTCGGAAATAATGTCATAGTATTTATCAAACGTTTTCAGCATGTGCTCCTTCTGCCCACGCACCGTTGTAATAAATTGCTCTTTTTGCTCCTGTGCAACCTCTTCATCGAGCCCCATGTCTTTACTGGAAAGATCCATCACTGCCTCACACGCACCCTCAAAGCGCTCTCTGAGTTGATCAACAACTTCCTTAACCCCTTCTGTATCCACCCCAAATAACGCACCCAGCGCAAAAATAAACTTTGGGTTCACTTCGTGCAGTTGTGTATAACGCACTTTTCCTGTCAGCCTTAAAGCAAGCCTAGACATTCTCTCACGATCCCTTCCCTCGCCTCTAAAATAGTTGGCACTAGATACTAAGTCATAATTTGGTGTCAGCTGCCAATCCCCTTTTTCATCTTTCCAGAATGCTGTATTTTTTAAATGGCTATCCGTATTCTTCAACATAAACTGGCTAACAAGCCGGGTAAAAAGTTGCTTTGCAACATCTTTTCCCGCAATCTCTAACGTCATCTTTGCCAAGCTTTCATAACTACTCTCATCCCTAGACGCCGGCGATATATTCATCAACTGCGCCGCCTCTTCAAATTGTATCCGTCCGCGTTCTTCGGTGCGGTCAAAGCGCCGTGTTACAAATACTGTCTCCTTACCCGTATCTACAAATTCTGTAATGCCCGTACTACAGCTTGCAACACTATCTTTTGGTAGCAAATAAGAAGTAAAAACCATATTCATCAGCTCATTCTGTATTATCCACGGCTTACGAGGATCACCTAGTTTGATGATGTGCGTGCTTGTATCATAGGGGCCTATAGCATCAAGATTTTTACGGTCACCCACTATCTCTCCAGATCTTACTAGCATTTTTGCCTGCATACCTGTCACCGTAGATCGGGATAGAACCGCCATATTCATTTTCACATGCTCCTCCGGAAGCCCAATAACTCTCTCCTGCGATGCTGGAATAATCGAGACTGCTCCATGGAAATTCCTGCCAAAATCAAGCATCCTATCAAACCGCAACCTCAGATCATCCCTATTTTCAAATGCCCCTAAATCGACCCTACCCTTGTCAATATCCATAGCCCCTAAAGCCGCAGACTGTGCAACACCTAGCCACCCCTCCGAAATTAAATTATCGAAAAAAGAATGAATTCCTTTAGACACATATGGCTTGTCTGTTTTTGGCAAGTGATGCCCTATATCAGGAACATCCGGGTTCGCGAGGTATTCAGGGTGATAAGCAAAAAGAAACTCATGCCCTTTCTCCAGCAACACCACACCCACAGGGTACACTTCTGCCTCTGGAGTAGTCCATAATACAACCCCTAGATCTTCCGTATCTCTAGAAAGTGATCGCTGTAAATCAAACGCACCCAGCCACCCCTCCATCCATGTAAGATCAGGATTTTCAGAGCCCCACCAATCTGAAGGTAAAATAAGCATACATACTCTTAATACGCCGCCTCGGCGTATTAAGCCCTCTCACCTTTGAGCAGCCGCGGCGTGGGATGAATATGCCCCATCGCGTGGCGCATGAAGCGGCGTTTCAGCGGCGGCATACGCTGCACCATCGCCAAACCAAAGCGCCGCGCCGCCGTTGCCACTTTTTTATCATTCGAGAACAGGCGATTCAGCAGATCCGTCGCTGCCACCATGGTGAGGTTATCCGCCCGGCGCAGCGCCTCATAGCGCTGCAGCACTGTGCCCGTGCCAATATCGAGCCCCAAGCGATACGCGTCCGCCACCAAATCCGCCAGCACCGCCACATCGCGTACACCCAGATTAAAGCCTTGCCCGGCAATTGGGTGAATCGCATGCGCCGCATCGCCCACCAAACACAGGCGTGGCGCCGTATAGC
>JANQQO010000014.1 GCA_028289305.1 Rickettsiales bacterium
GTCTTCCGGGATGTTTGGATCTTCGCTGTTGGAGAGGCCGTTATGGCCGCCGGCGAGCCACGGATCTTCATACACCACCGAGCAGAGGAATTTCGGCAACTTATGGTAGGCGCGTTTCCACAAGGCGCGGAAGGCGCGCATCGAGGAAACGATAGGGTGGTAGTAGACTTTGTAGCGATCGGCGATTTCGGCGAGTTTATACGGCATGCCCGCACCGCAGGTGATGCCGTGGATCAGGCCTTTTGCGCCATCGAGTACGCCGCGTAACACGCGCTCAGCGCCGCCCATCTCCCAGAGGATGTTCATATGGATGCGGCCTTTGCCGCTGGCGATTTCATAGGCGATCTTGGCGTGCTGGATGCCGGCTTCGATGCCCATCTGGATCAGCTCTTCATGGCGCGCACGGCGGGTATTGCCGAGATAAACCGGCGGGATAAAGCGGCCTTGGCCATCCAAACGCTGCGCATTAACGCCCGAAAACGTGCCAACAGCGCCGGCAGCGGCAAACGCCCCAGCCGTGTGGCCATTGGAGACGCCTACGCCTTTCCCACCCTCGATGATGGGGAGGACTTCCTTGCCGGAAATAACGACGGATTTGAGCTTTTTTGAGATGTCACTCATGGTGCAGTCTGTATTTTTGTCTACTAATAGTGGAATATACGGAAAAAATGCGGCGGTTTTGCTGTCTATCTCATTCATTAGTGAGCCGATATATGCCCATCCGGCGCAGTATAAGGGGCTATAAGGTAAAAGCAATGGGAAAATGCGTGTGCTAAGGGGTATAGCCATTGCATTGGGGCAGAAAACTGTGCTAAGGGGCTTTTCTGTGATAGTCTTTCATGTCACCCTGAACTTGTTTCAGGGTCCACTTATCAACGTATACAGCTGTTGCAGATGAGCGGTGGATGCTGAAATAAATTCAGCATGACAAAGAAGCAAGGTATTGGAATTTATTATGGCATCTCGGATTCCGCAGGATACAGCCGTGGCGGCGACGCGCTGCGCGGTGATATATCCCCTATATAACAAAATGGTTAAACAACAGAAGCGCTTGCCTGAAGAGCGTTTGGAGGAGGCGTGTGGCTTAGCACGCGCGATTGGACTCGAGATTATATTTAACCAAAAAGTTAACTTGAGGGCAATTCGGCCGAGCACCTATTTGGGGAAGGGCAAGGTGGAGGAGCTGGCTACCGCCATACAAAACCATAAGGTTGAATTAGTAATTGTTGATACGCCGCTGAATCCCGGGCAGCAGCGCAATCTAGAAAAAGCCTGGAAATGCAAAGTGATAGATAGGACGGCCCTGATTTTGGAGATTTTTGGTGAACGGGCGCGCACTAAGGAGGGGGTGTTGCAGGTGGAACTGGCGGCATTGGAGTATCAAAAAACGCGGCTGGTGCGCAGCTGGACGCACTTAGAGCGGCAACGTGGGGGGCTGGGCTTTGTTGGCGGGCCAGGGGAGACGCAGATTGAGATCGACCGCCGCCTGATCAATGACCGGATTGCTAAAATTAAGAAGCAATTGCAGAAGGTTAGCCGCACGCGTGGGCTGCATCGTCATGCGCGGCAGGCCGTGCCTTACCCTATTGTGGCGCTGGCGGGGTATACCAATGCTGGAAAATCTACGCTTTTCAATCGCTTGACGGGTGCTCAAGTGATGGAGGCGGATATGCTGTTCGCAACACTGGACCCGACGATGCGCCAGGTGAGCCTGCCTTCGGGCCAGCGTGTGATTCTCTCTGATACGGTGGGGTTTATCTCCGATTTGCCGACCGAGCTGGTAGCGGCGTTTCGTGCAACGCTAGAGGAAGTGGTGGCAGCGGATTTGGTGCTGCATGTGCGGGATGTGGCGCATCGCGATACGGCAGCGCAAAAAGCGGATGTGCTGGCGATTTTGGAGATGCTCGGGGTGACGGCGCCAATTATTGAGGTGCGCAATAAGATTGACCTATTGGAGGAGGCGCCGGCGGTGGAGAAAGACGTGATCCCGGTTTCCGCGCAGACGGGCGAGGGATGTGATGCGCTTTTAGAGGCGATTGATGACGCTTTAGCAGGCTGGAAACAGGATCACGCCCATATTTCTTAATTTGGGTTTTTACGTTAAAGAGATCTATGCCCACCAGGTAAATTATGCACACCTTCCTTTGTCATCCTGAACTTGTTTCAGGATCCACTTATCAACGGGTACAGCTGTTGCAGATGAGCAGTGGATGCTGAAATAAATTCAGCATGACAAGAAGGGAGGCATCGGCACCTAGCTTTTATTTATTAGTCTGAGTTTCTTAGGTTGCGGGTGGGCGCCGGCTGTGGTAGAGGAGCGGCATGGAACAGAGCATACCAGATCGTCCGGAGATTGCGCTTTCGCCGCCTGGCGGGGAAAAGCAGGTGCTGCTGCATAGCTGCTGCGCGCCGTGTAGTGGCGAGGTGATCGAAGCGATGGTGAATGCGGGGCTTAAGCTCACCATTTTCTTCTATAACCCGAATATTCACCCGAAAAAGGAATATATGATCCGCAAAGAGGAGAATATTCGCTATGCGGAGAAGCTCGGGATTCCTTTTGTGGATGCGGATTACGACGTGCAGGAATGGTTCGCGCGGGCCAAAGGCATGGAGCATCTGCCCGAGCGTGGTGCGCGCTGCACGATGTGTTTTGATATGCGCTTTGCCCGCACGGCGCTTTATGCGCATGAGCATGGGTTTAAGGTGTTTACTAGCAGCCTCGGGATTTCGCGCTGGAAGAATATGGAGCAGATTAACGCGTGCGGTGAGCGAGCGGCCGCGTCCTATGACGATGTGGCGTATTGGACCTATAACTGGCGGAAACAAGGCGGTTCTGCGCGGATGTATAGTATTGCTAAGCGTGAGGAATTTTATAAGCAGGAATATTGCGGCTGTATTTATAGCTTGCGGGATACCAATGCGTGGCGCGAGCAGAATGGGCGATCAACGATCGCTATTGGGGAGGAGTTCTATCAGGAGAAGATCCGATAGCGCCGCCACCATTTGGTTCCATCTCGTAAGCGACACTATCGGATATAAAGGGGGTATTCTTATGCCTCGGTGTTGAGCCGTGCTCTTAGGAAGCAGCTTGGGGCGTCGACATCGAGTTCGTAGATATCGTCTGCACCCGTGTTTTCTGCGCAATTAAGGCCACTGCTTTCTTTTTCGGCACGCAGACGGCCGTCATTGGGGTAGCCGTCATCGACTTTTTTATCAATACCGAGCGCTTGTTCGGGGCTGAGTATGGCCGCATCAAGTTCATCGCCGCTGCCTTGCTGGCCACCAAAGCCGAGGAAATTCCCGATTTGGTTGTTATTGGCGAAGTAGTAGCCTGCTCCGGTAAACCGGGAGGCAGGAACGTTAACGCCGATTTCAGCGATACTGCCATCTCCAGAAAGCTTATCAGGGATCATTTTTGCCATATAGAGGTGTTCCCAAGCGAGATAAGGCTCGTTTGGCCCATCAATATACTCATCACCATCGCCGCTACTGGTATCGTCGAAATAGATGCCGGCATTGCTGATATCGCCCGGCAGATCGTTGTATTTTTCATGGAAACTGACGACGGCCCCTTGAAATGCTTCAATCTCTTGGGCTACTGCGCGTTCTTTCGAGGCGCGCATGATACTTTTACCGCTGGTGAGGGCAACCACGAGTGCCGCGATGATCACGATGACTACACCCATTTCTACTAGGGTGACACCCGCTTCTGGGTGATTGATCGTGGCACGCTGTGGTGTTTTCTTAACTATGTGGTTCTGTTTGTTCATTATGTACCCACCTTCTTTTTCCTTGGTTTTCCGGCCTTTTCGCCGTGATATAATTTCATTATACGGCAAATTGGTTAAAAAAAGGTTAAAATGCCGAATATTTTTTAACGAAATTTGTCTTAAAATGGGACGGGGGTGGGGTGTCGATGGTAAGTATCTGATAAATATGTATAATAACGGCTACGCGGGATGTGTTATCCCGTCAGAGTAAAGGCCTTTGAGGAGAGATTACTGCAGGCGCATGATGCGATAGGAGACAGCGCAGGACGGATCATGGTGTTCGACGTCGTAATTGCCATCATCTTGGTCTTCACAGCCATCAAACATCACGTGTTCTGCTTCAGGGTCATCACCATCTGGTAAGGCTACATTGGGTTCGCGGCGGAGCCGGCCGGTGTCGGAATCGCCATCGTCTATAATACCGTCAATTTCTTTGGCTTGTGAAGGGGTCAGTGCGGGGCTGAGCAGATCCACGGCAATACCGCCACGTGGAAAGCCAAGCAGAAGATAATGTCCACTAAAATTGACGCCATTGATGGCTTCGTTACGACTTAAGATAAAATACCCTGCGCCTTGCAGTTCGGAGACGGGAATATCGGCACCGAGTTGGCCACTAAAGCCGCCTGCGGGGCTGGTGCCGCTGAGTGCATCGCCGCCGAGCATGCCGGCGAGCTGTAGATGTTGCCAGCCGCGATACCCTTCTGCATTGTCGATAAATTCGCCGCCATCGCCATTACAATCGGCTTCAAGCGCACAGTCGTTTCCCCAGTAATCATAGGCGTCGCTCATATCGCCGGGAAGTTGCTGGTATTTGCCTTCAAAGCGGATAAAGGAGCTTTCCATTTCTTTAATTTCACGGACCACTGATTGGGTGATAGCGGCATTGCGGACTTTTTCACCAGCCACCAATACGGCGGTGAGCAGGCCTAAGATGATGAGCGCGATGGAGATTTCCACCAGCGTGATGCCGGATTGGCTGGGTTTTTTATGGCGTATAGGGTGTTTTTGCATGACAAGGCCCTCCGTTTATTGCGTTTCATCCACGCGGAAATATAGGTTGCAGGCGGGGGTTTGGGTGGTGAGGTTATACTCCGGGGGGGTGCAGGCTGGGGAGGTGGTTGAATTGCAGAGGCAGTTTTCAGGATTTACCATCTGTATGGCGGCCAG
>JANQQO010000025.1 GCA_028289305.1 Rickettsiales bacterium
CTGCGAGCGGCTTTTGCCCAGCACTTCGGCCAGATTTTCCTGCGTATAGCTATATTCCTCCATCAGGCGTTGATAGCCATCCGCCACTTCTAAGGGCGATAAATCGCGCCGCTGAATATTCTCCACCAGCGAAATCTCCAGCGCCTGTTTATCATCCAGCGCCATAATTACCGCGGGGATATCGCCCAAGCCCGCGAGCTGGGCTGCGCGAAACCGGCGCTCCCCAGCAACAATCTCATACGCCCCATCTCCAGTAGCACGCACAATAATCGGCTGCACCACGCCGTTCTGCTTAATCGATTCGGCTAATTCCGCCAATTCATCATCGTCGAAATGCCGCCGTGGTTGCGCGTCCCACGGAGCGATACTCTCCAAGGCGATGCGATGCTGCTCTCCTGGCGTATCATTTGCCGCTATGGTATCTGTGTCTGGCACGGCGGCTGGCCGTGCTGCTTCCTGTTCTGCGATCAGCGCGGATAATCCGCGCCCGAGTCCGGTTTTGCTCATACAATTATCCCCTATATATCAGTAGGTTGCACCGGTTAGGCGGCCTGTTTCTTCGGCACGCCTTCCGGTCCGCGGTGCAAAATTTCCCGCGCTAAATGAATATACGCCTGCGATCCGGGGCACCGGAAGTCATAAATTAACGCCGGCTTCCCATGGCTTGGTGCTTCGGATAAGCGCACATTGCGCGGAATCACCGTGTCATACACATATCCTTTGAGATAGGCGCGCACATCCTGCTCCACCTGTTCGGTCAGGCGGTTGCGCCGGTCGTACATGGTCAGCACAATGCCGTGAATGCGCAAATCCGGGTTCAGCTTTTTCTGAATCCGCTCTACCGTATCCAGCAAATGTGCTAGGCCCTCCAGCGCGAAGAATTCGCATTGCAGCGGGATCACCACCGAAGTTGCCGCTACCAGCGCATTAATCGTCAACAGCCCGAGCGAAGGCGGGCAATCAATGATGATGTAATCATACTCATCCATATGCGGCGCGAGTTTCTCTTTAAGCTTGAATTCGCGTGCCTCTTCGGTGGCAAGCTCGACCTCGGCAGCCGATAAATCCACCACCGCGGGGATAATCGACAGCCCCGGCACAGCCGCATCCAGCCGCGCATCTTTCAGCGAGATCACCTCGTTGATCAGCAAATCATAGCTATTATGTTCACGTTGTGAGGGAGGAATGCCCAAACCAGTGGTGGCATTGCCTTGCGGGTCTAGATCCACCAACAGCGTCCGCTTTTTCACCGCCACCATCGCAGTGGCTAAATTCACGGCTGTGGTGGTTTTTCCTACCCCGCCTTTTTGATTGACTACGGCGATAATTTCGGGCGTGGTCCGCGGTTTTTGCGTGCTCATAGCGGCATTACCTCCGTCATGCTGATGATCCATCCTGGTTCCCGTGCATCACTTGTTGCACTCGGCACAAATGATGTTCGCATTTTCCAGTGTTTTTCGGCGTGAGTCAATTCTTCTTTTGCCCGTGCGCCTTTAAGCCACAGACACAGCGTGTTTGGCGTTAAAAATGGCGCTGCGTAATGCAAGCATTGCTCGAGCGACGCCACCGCGCGCGCTGTAATCACCTGTGCTGGAAATGGGTCTAATGCTTCTACCCGCGCGTGATGTAGGCTCACCGGCGTTTCAGTTACCCGTGCGACTTCTTCTAAAAACCCTATTTTGCGCCCGGTGCTTTCTACCAAATGTACATCCTTCACCCCGAGCAGTGCTAACACCATGCCCGGAAATCCTGCGCCACTGCCAAAATCCAATAACGTCTCTGCACCTTCTGGGATCAGGGGAAATAATTGCGCTGAATCCAAAATATGCCGCTGCCATAGATCCGCTTCGGTGGTTTTGCCAATCAGATTCATGCGCTGATTCCACTGCAGCAACAGCGCTGCATAGGCGCGCAATTTCTCCTCCGCCTCAGGCGTGGCTAAACGGCGTATGGCTTCAGGTAATTCTGACATGGCTTATGCCGCATCGGCGGCATCGCGCTGCGCTTTTTCGTTTTTGCGCATTTGCACCACCAGTGCGGTTACCGCCGCGGGCGTCACGCCGGGAATGCGCCGCGCCTGGCCAATCGTGCGCGGGCGAATCTGCTGCAATTTTTCCCGCACTTCATTCGATAGGCTCGGAATCGCAGCATAATCAAAATCCGCCGGTAGCACGCTATGCTCCTCTTTGCGGAATTGGCGAATATCTGCTTCCTGCCGCTGAATATACCCGGCATAGAGCGCCTCAATTTCCAGCTGTTCAGCAATATCCGGCGTAATGCTAGCAAGCTCTGGCCACAGCGCGCTAAGGCGGGCCATATCAACTGCCGGATAGGTGAGTAGCGACAGCCCATCGCGCGCTGCGCCATCTTGCGACATCGCAATACCGTGCTCTGCCGCAGCGTTGGGTGTCAGTGATACCGCCTTGAGCTGCGCGCGGCCTTTTTCTAGCGCCGCACATTTCGCCGCAAACGCGTCTGCCCGTTCATGGCCGACAATACCCGCAGCAATACCTTTTTGCGTCAGGCGGAAATCGGCATTATCGGCGCGCAGCAACAGGCGATATTCTGCGCGCGAGGTAAACATGCGATACGGCTCACTAGTGCCAAGCGTAATCAAATCATCAATCATCACCCCAGTATAGGCCTCGGTGCGATCGAGCACAAAAGGTGCTTCACCGCGCGCTTCCAGCGCCGCATTCGCACCGGCCACCAGCCCTTGCGCGCCGGCTTCTTCATACCCCGTCGTGCCATTGATTTGCCCTGCTAAAAACAGCCCAGGCAGGCGTTTTACCTGCAGCCGCGCATCAAGCTCGCGCGGGTCGACATAATCATATTCAATCGCATATCCTGGCCGCAGCATCGTTGCATTTTCTAATCCCGGAATCGTTTTTAGCAGCGCATGCTGCACGTCTTCAGGCAGCGAGGTCGAAATTCCATTCGGGTAGACAGTAGGATCATTTAATCCCTCCGGCTCGAGGAAAATCTGATGCCGCTCACGCTCTGCAAAGCGCACCACCTTATCTTCAATCGACGGGCAATAGCGCGGACCAGTGCTTTCAATCTGCCCGGAATACATCGGCGAACGCGCGATATTCTCCTGAATGATCGCATGCGTTGCTGGCGTGGTATGGGTGATGTGGCAGTGAATTTGCGGCACAGTGACCTGTTGAGTCAGCGTAGAAAAAGGCCGCGGCGGATGATCGCCCGGCTGTTTTTCTAAACGTCCCCACGCGATGGTATTGCCATCCAGCCGTGGTGGCGTTCCGGTTTTTAGCCGCCCCATCTGTAAAGATAAATCCTTCAGAGTTTTAGCAAGGCCAATCGCCGGTTTCTCCCCTACCCTACCCGCTGGCGTGGTGTTCTCGCCAATATGAATCAGCCCGCGCAAAAACGTGCCGGTGGTGAGCACCACCGAACGTGCTGCAATGCGCTCGCCCGCCGCGGTGATAATACCTTCCACGCCCGCATCACTAGTGAGGATATTTTCGACTTCCGCTTCTTTTATGCTGAGATTAGAATAGACCGCTAGCGTGTCTTGCATCGCCTGGCGATATAGCGCGCGATCGGCCTGTGCCCGCGGTCCCCAAACGGCCGGGCCTTTACTACGATTCAGCATGCGATAATGAATGCCGGCCTGATCAATCACGCGGCCCATTACGCCATCCAGCGCATCGATTTCGCGTACCAGCGTGCCCTTTGCCACGCCGCCAATCGCCGGATTACACGACATTTCGCCAATCGTCGCTTTTTTATGGGTGACGAGCATAGTAGCCGCTCCGGTGCGCGCCGCTGCTGTGGCCGCTTCGCATCCCGCGTGGCCGCCCCCAATCACAATCACATCCCATAATTTTGTCGTCATAACAACAACCGTAAGTAGGTTATCTGAAAAATGTACTACTAAAATATTTCTCCTTTAAAATGGATGTCCATTTTAAAGGAGGTTTCGCTTGCTTCGCAGCGGAAAATCACCACTTTCTGTGATGATTTTCAGCGCATCTCTAACCAGAAATGCGCTATGTTCCACGTGGAACAGGTTAACAGCTGTTAATACATTAGCCCCTTATTTGCCAATGCAAAATTGCCGGAATAACGTATCTAAAATATCCTCTACGTCAATTCTACCGGTGATTTTTGCCAAAGCCGTGGCCGCAATGCGTAAATCTTCTGCACGTAATTCGATCGCTTTTTGGTGCGCTTCACCGTCTAAAAAGCGCTGCAATGCTTGGTGACAATCGTCTAGCGCGATGCGGTGCCGCTCGCGTGTGAAAACCGGGTGTTCTCCCGGTGCAGCATGTTGCTGCAACCAATTTTCCAGCGCATCTAACACCGTATCCACCCCCTGCCCGGTTTTGGTCGAAAACGCGATTACGGGCTGATGCTGGATGGTGGGATTTTCTGGCGGTGTGTTACATAAATCCGAACGGCTGATGAAAAAGAGGCATTTTTCTGCCGCATACTCTTCTGCAAGCTGTAGCGTTGCAGCATCGTGCGCTGGCCATTGTTCCCCGTCAAATAACAACAAAGCGATATCGGCTTTTTCTGCGCGTGCGCGTGCGCGTGTGATACCCTCTAATTCAATGCTATCAGCACTTTCCCGCAGCCCTGCCGTGTCATATAGTGTGACTTTAAAACCCGCAATATCGAGCTGTACTTCAATCACGTCACGCGTGGTGCCGGCAATATGCGACACAATGGCGACGTCGCGTTTGGCGAGCATATTCATCAGCGAGGATTTTCCGACATTCGGCGCGCCGAGAATCACCGCGCTTATCCCCTCGCGCAGCAATTCGCCGCGGCGATCATGGCTATGCGCTGCGATTGCGTGCTGTAATTGCGTGACGCGTTGGGTGAGATGTCGCGTCAGTGTCTGTGGTAGATTTTCATCAGGAAAATCGATATAGGCTTCGATTTCGGCGAGTGCTGCAATAATTTCCTGCCGCCACGCCGTATATAATTTTTCCAACACGCCTTCCATTTGCGCGAGCGCTTGTTTGCGCTGCGCCTCGGTATCAGCGGAAATCAAGTCTGACAGGCCCTCTGCCTGGGTAAGGTCCATACGGTCATTATCAAAAGCGCGGCGGGAAAATTCTCCCGGTTCTGCCGGGCGCAATCCAGGAATCTGGCTCAGGCACTGCGTCACCGCACGAATGACCGCAGGGCTGCCATGGAGGTGAAATTCGACGACATCTTCGCCGGTGAAACTATGCGGCGCCTGGAAAGTGAGTGTCAGAGCGCGATCAATAGATTGTTTCGTTCCCGGAATGACCAACATGCGCAAGCTCGCGCGTCGCGGCGGTGGAATATCCCCCGCGAGTTGCTCACAGGCCTGAAACGCGTTCGGACCGGAAATGCGCATGACCGCCACACCGGCCCTGCCCGGCGCGGTACTCAGCGCAAAAATCGTCTCTTTATCGTAAGGTTGCATGACCTAACACATGTATTTTTACTAAAGGGGTGGCTGGCATACACGAAAATACAGCCAAAAGCAAGCATCCGGAAGTCAGATTAACGCTGTCTGGGTGGTGAAGTTATGCCGCGACTTGTTGGCGCGGGTGAAGATGGCGGTAAGAAAGCGCTTCGGCGATATGATGGCGGGCAATATGCTCCGATTTTTCCAAATCCGCAATCGTGCGCGCAGTACGCAATACGCGATTATGCCCGCGCATCGACAGACCCATTTGCTCCACGGCTTGCAAGAGCAATGCTTTGCCTTCTGCATCTGGCGTGGCGACGCGCGTCAGGAGCTCGCCATCCACTTGCGCATTACTGGCGATTGTTTCGCCTTCGTAACGAATGCGTTGATGCTGTCGTGCCGCGCCAACACGCGCCGCTACCGCTGAAGACGGCTCAGACGCGCCGAGCGTATCGATCTCGGCGGGGCTAACTGCCGGCACTTCAATATAGATGTCAAACCGATCAAGCAACGGACCGGAAAGCCGCGATAGATAATCCACTGCGCAACGTGGAGCTTTGTTACACGCGCGCGTCTCATCGCCCAAATAGCCGCAGCGGCATGGATTCATCGCTGCGATCAGCTGAAAGCGCGCTGGATAGGTGACATGCGCCTGCGCGCGCGACACCGTGACTTCCCCAGTTTCCAAGGGCTGGCGCATAGAATCGAGCACGGAACGATTGAATTCCGGTAATTCGTCGAGGAAGAGTACGCCGTGATGCGCGAGGGTAATTTCGCCAGGCTTAGCCTTCGTGCCGCCGCCGACCATCGCCGCCATCGAGCAAGAATGGTGTGGATCACGAAACGGGCGCTGACGCTTTATTCCACCGCTGACGAGATTGCCCGCGATGCTACTAATCATACTGACTTCCAGCATTTCTTCGGCGGTGAGCGGCCGAAGCAATCCTGGTAAGCGTGCGGCGAGCATCGATTTCCCGGCGCCGG
>JANQQO010000037.1 GCA_028289305.1 Rickettsiales bacterium
AGCGCCACAGAGAGGTGCTGCACCATCGCAAAGCGCACCTACCCCTCCTACGCAGCATAACGCACCAGCGCAAAATCAGCCTGGTGCACCAGAGCAACAACCCACCGCAGCGGCACAAAGTGAAACTGCTCCTGTCGCAGAAGCAGGGCGACATGAAGAAACTGCATCCCAGCGCACGGATACAACGCAGCAGGTACCACCGGAGCAAATAAACATCGGTGAGAAAGGTCCGCGCACTATTAATGATGCACCCACAGAGACAGTAATAATAGATGCTACTGACCCCTCTCCGGAGCAGGCCGCTGCGAAAGATGAAACGCCAACATTTAACTTCGGCACTATAGAAGCAGGTGAAATAGAGGATGTTGGTGCCGCTTTAGATAAAGCAGGTGTGCGTCAGGCAGAAAGGGGATCTGGCGAAGCAGTTAGTACTGATGGTCCTTCCTCCACAATTAGCGTGATCGTAGATGATATGGGCGGCCCGCAGCGATAGCGCCACTACGCTTTCTCGCATTTTACCCCACACCAAACACAACCCAAACTAGAAAACATACGTGCATTAATGCGCTATGCGGCGGCTGTGTAGCCCTCACCTCCCTATAAACACCCTTCCGGAATGCTTTATCAGCCTGTATCATCGCGCATGATACCCTTAAAACACTCTGCATCCTGCACAGCTCAGGGTAGTAATCAGCTGGTGTGTGCTGCAGGAAAAACCATTGGCTTTCCGCTGGTTTAGGTATAGAATCAGCCTGGTTATAACCCCAATCGCACGAGGCTTCAGCAATGGCAAAAGCGGCAACAAAATTAAAGCGCAAATCCCCCACAGCAACACTGACATTGGATGATGACTCTTCGGTAGAGCTACCCATCATTCCGGGTACAGAAGGGCCGGATGTGGTGGATGTCACAGGGCTCTATAAACAAAAAGGTGTCTTCACTTTTGATCCGGGCTTTCTTTCCACTGCCTCATGTGAATCCAAGATCACTTTCATCGATGGGGAAAAGGGGATTTTACGCCATCGTGGCTATGAGATTGCGGATCTGGCAGAAAAATGCGATTACCTAGAAGTGGTGCATCTGTTGCTTTATGGCGAATTGCCTAACAAAAAAGAATACGAAGAATTCAAAACCTCCATCACCTACCACACCATGGTGCATGAGCAGCTGCGCTTTTTATATCGTGGCTTTCCGCGCCGTTCACACCCTATGGCGATTCTGGTGGGCGCGGTGGCCTCGCTCTCAGCGTTTTATCATGATAGCCTTGATATTTTTGACCCAGAAGAGCGGGATTTGGCCGCGCGCCGCATGATTGCTAAAATGCCCACGCTCACGGCGATGGCGTATAAATATTCGATTGGCCAGCCCTTTATCTATCCGGATAACAGTCTGGGCTATGCCGCGAATTTCCTCAAGATGATGTTCTCTGTGCCAAGTGAGGAATACAAAGTCTCGCCGGCGATGGCGCGTGCGATGAATAAGCTGCTGATTCTGCATGCAGATCATGAGCAGAATGCGTCTACTTCCACAGTGCGTTTGGCCAGTTCTTCTGGTGCAAACCCATTTGCCTGCTTGGGCGCGGGGATCTCATGCTTATGGGGGCCAGCACATGGTGGCGCGAATGAAGCGGTGCTCGTGATGTTGGAAGAAATTGGTGATGCAAAACGCATTCCAGAATTTATCAAACGCGCCAAAGATAAAGACGATCCCTTCCGCCTGATGGGCTTTGGGCATCGCGTGTATAAAAACTATGATCCACGTGCGGCAGTGCTCAAAAAATCCTGCGATGAGGTGCTGGATGAGGTGGGTATTAAGAACGATCCGCTGCTCAAAATCGCTAAAGAGTTAGAAAAAATCGCACTCAATGATGATTATTTCGTGCAGCGTAAGTTGTTCCCCAATGTCGATTTCTATTCGGGCATTATTTATAAGGCCATGAATATCCCAACTTCGCTCTTCACCTGCATGTTCGCCATGGCGCGCACATCGGGCTGGGTAGCTCAGTGGAAGGAGATGATCGAAGATCCTACCATGAAGATTGGCCGCCCGCGTCAGCTCTATACCGGCTATAAAAAACGTAAGCTTGTTCCCCTCGGAAAGCGCAAGTAGCCGACACGGTACGCAAAATGCATTCTATGTTGATTCCTCTATTCCTTTCGTGCTAGAACGAGCAGCAAAAGGAAAGGGATTCCGTGGTTTCCACGTTAGAACAGGCCTGTGTTGATAAAGGAATAAAGATGACGGGGCAGCGTCGCGTCATCGCGCGCGTGTTGTCGGATGCGGAAGACCATCCCGGTGTGGCGGAAGTGTTTGAGCGCGCATCAGCAGAAGATGATAATATTGGGATCGCTACTGTATACCGCACGATACGCCTGTTTGAAGAAGCGGGTATTGTAGAAAAGCATGATTTTGGCGATGGCCGTGCGCGGTATGAAGAAGCAACAGAAGGACATCACGATCACCTGATTGATGTGAAAAATGGTCGCGTGATTGAATTTGTGAATGAAGAAATTGAAAAATTGCAGGAAAAGGTAGCAAAAGAGTTGGGATATAAGCTTGTTGATCACCGTTTAGAGCTTTATGCGGTGCCGCTTGATGAAGCCTAATTGTCATTATTACCCTATTTTCAACACGGGTTTACTCCATGCAACCTAAAGCGCTTATGACAGATACTCCTTGGCAGTTGCCACAAATCACTGCAGGCAATCTTCTTGTTAAGCTGGCGGCAACAGACCAAGAAGTTGAGCAGGCCCAAGCCCTGCGCTATAGCGTTTTTGTGGATGAAATGGGCGCTCAGGTTCCTGATGAAGCCTATGAATTAAAACGTGATATTGATGAGTTTGATCCCATCTGTGACCACTTATTGGTGATGGATATGGCACGGGAAGATGAGGGAGAAAACCCCGTGGTGGGAACATATCGCCTGCTGCGCAGCTCTATTGCCCGCCAGCATAACACATTTTACACCCAGGATGAGTTTGATATCAGTGCTATTTTAGCCTCAGGCGGTGAGTCTCTAGAGCTCGGGCGTTCTTGTGTGCACCAAGATTATCGTACACGTGCAACAATGCAGTTACTGTGGCGGGGTATTGGCGCTTACATTATGCGCTATGATATTGAGTGGATGTTTGGCTGTGCCAGCTTTAATGGCACGGAGGTAGAGCCTATCCAAAAGCAGCTCTCTTACCTATACCACCACCACTTGGCACCGCCGGAATGCCGTGCTAAGGCACAGCCTGATCGCTATATTGATATGAACCTGGTGCCAAAGGAAGAAACAGAACACCCGCGTGTGGTTGCCAGCCTACCGCCGCTGATAAAGGGGTATCTGCGATTGGGGGGGTATATTGGCGATGGTGCGGTGCTCGATCCGGCGTTTAACACGATTGATGTTTGCATCATTGTTAAAACAGAGAGTGTTACCGAGCAATATCTCAATCGCTATGCCTGGGGGGGCAGCGAGCATGCAGAGTAGGATACGCGGCGCGGTACGACTTTTTCTCGTTGTAGGATGGGTTGTCGTATTTCTGCCCATTCTGATCGTATCACGCCTTATAGGTGGGCGGGCCTTAATATGGGCGCGCAAGATGCTCTATCGCGGGGGCCTTAGAATCAGCGGTGTACGCGTAGTCTTGCACGGTGATGCATCACGCCATGTGCCCACCCTCTTTGTGGCAAATCATGCCTCCTATTTTGACATTGTTGCGCTGGGGAGTGTGTTACCCGCGGCCTTCATTGCGCGGCATGATATGGAAGAATGGCCCGTATTTGGTTGGATTGCAAAATTGACCGCTACCATTTTTGTGGAGCGTGTACCAGCACGCGCGAGTGAGTCACTGGGGCGTATCCGCCATCGTTTGATGAGTGGGGGTAATTTGGTGTTGTTTCCAGAGGGCACCACTAGCAACGGGTCTGAAGTGCTGGGTTTTAAAAGTACGTTTTTCCGCGTAGTGGAGGAAGAATACTTAAAGCAACCGCTGATGATACAGCCTGTATCTCTGGCCTATACCCGTCTTAATAATCTCCCGATGGGGGTGAAATGGCGCCCGCTGGTTTCATGGTATGGAGAAATGGCACTCCTGCCCCATATCTGGGAGCTGGTGAAACATGGTGGTGTTACCATCGAGATACGCGCGCATGAACCCATCCCGCAAGCGGCACTGCCTTCACGTAAAGCACTCTCCCGCCATTGTCATGAAGTGATCAGCCAGTCTTTTGGTGATTCTCTGCGTGGCCGGGCATGGGTGCGGGAACAAGTCGCTTAACGCTATTCCAGCGCATCCAAAAATGTCTGCTATGTCTCAGAAATCACTCTATATCAAAACCTATGGCTGTCAGATGAATGTCTATGATTCTGATAAAATGGCCGATGTGTTGCGCCCACTGGGGTATGTGCAAGCAGATGCGCCCGATAATGCCGATATGGTGATATTAAATACCTGTCATATTCGTGAGAAAGCAGCAGAAAAGCTCTATTCAGAATTGGGGCGCTTGCGCAAAGAAAAAGAGCGCCAGAAAGCACAGGGTAAGCACATGGTTCTGGCGGTGGCGGGTTGTGTGGGTCAAGCGGAGGGTGAGGAAGTATTTGCCCGCGCACCGCATGTTGATCTGGTGGTGGGGCCTCAATCCTATCATCGCCTGCCAGATATGCTTGCACGCCTCGGTGCTGAAGAAAAAGCAGACGTTCTAGACGTAGACTTCACGCCAGAAGATAAATTCGACCGCCTGCCTGAAGAGGCTACCTCGCAGGGCGCTTCGGCATTTCTGACAATTCAGGAAGGTTGTGATAAATTCTGCACCTTTTGTGTGGTGCCGTATACGCGCGGTGCGGAGTTTTCCCGCCCTGTGCCGGAAGTATATCGCGAAGCCTTGCGTCTCGTGGCAGGTGGCGCAAAAGAAATCACCCTGCTCGGGCAGAATGTAAACGCGTATCACGGTGAAGGCTTGGATGGGGATGTTTGGGATCTGGCGCGCCTCATCGCGCATCTAGCAAAAATCACTGGCTTGGAACGCATTCGTTACACTACTTCTCACCCGCGGGATATGCACATCGCGCTGATTGAAGCACATGGTACGGTAGAAAAGCTCATGCCATTTTTGCACCTACCGGTGCAAGCGGGTTCAGACCGTATATTAGCAGCAATGAATCGCAAGCACACCGCCGATCATTATCGACGGATTGTGGATGCATTAAAGCAGGCGCGGCCAGATATTGCCTTATCGTCGGATTTTATTGTTGGTTTTCCAGGGGAAACTGATGAGGATTTTGAAGAAACATTGCGGCTAGTACGTGATGTTGAATTTGCCCAGGCCTATTCCTTTAAATATAGTCCGCGCCCGGGCACGCGTGCGGCAACAGAAGAAGACCAAGTACCAGAAGCGGTGAAAGATGCGCGGCTGCAGGCATTACAAGCGTTGCTTAATCAACAAAAATCGGCCTTTAATGCACAGGCGTTAGATATGGTAATGCCGGTATTGCTGGATAGGGAAGGGCGTTTTGATGGGCAGCTCGTGGGTAAAACTCCGTATATGCAATCCGTACATATCAGCGCGCCCGCACACTATAAAGGCCAGATTGTTGATATAAAAATTACAAAAACCCATGAAAATAGCCTTTCTGGGGCGGTGGTGGAGGTGCCTACACTCACTCAACCAAAAGTCGCAGCATGATAGGAATATCTTTTTATCTGATGCAGGATTGTGCTATACTGAGCGTATGTAGAAAGGGAGGTCTCGCACTATAGTGGACGCACCGGAAACGGAATCAATCTGCATCAGTTTCAAGGATAATCGCTTACTTCCGACCCTGTTTGGCGAGCAAAATGCGCATTTGCACAAACTGGAGTCGCAGCTTGGGGTCTCGGTTGCCTCGCGCGGCAATATGGTCTCTATCTCAGGCGATGCACGCGATGTCTATATCTCTGAATCTGTACTCAAGAGTGTCTATCACAAATTAGAAAACGGCATGGAGCTATCCGAAGGCGAGTTCGATGGCGTCATCAAGCTGTATAGTCAATCAGCAGCGGCAGAAGTGGAGCAAAATGGGCATGATGCGGTAGCACCTGCAGAGCAGCCAGAAAATCTAACAAATGGGGAGAAGCAAGACAAAATGGATGTAGCAGAAGCAGCGCCACCTGCGCGCGGCACTAATGGTAATGGATCCGCCGCCGTGCAGCAAAAAGACTGGGACAATAAAGGCATCCAAACCTTAAAGAAGGTAATCAACCCATATTCAGTTCGGCAAGGCGAATATATCGATGCGCTCATGCAGGGACAGGTGACGTTTGCTGCAGGGCCAGCAGGTACGGGTAAGACCTATCTCGCGGTAGCAGCTGCGGTGGCACAGTTCCTCGCGCATAAGGTAGACCGCATCATCCTTTCCCGCCCTGCGGTGGAGGCGGGAGAAAAGCTAGGCTTTCTGCCAGGTGACATGCAAGAAAAGATCGATCCTTATCTGCGCCCACTCTACGATGCATTGCATGATATGTTGCCGGCAGAGAGGGTGGCCCGCTGTTTGCAGAATGGAGAGATTGAGATTGCGCCGCTCGCGTTTATGCGTGGCCGCACATTGCGCCATGCGTACGTTATCTTAGATGAGGCGCAGAACACCACGCCGGTGCAAATGAAAATGTTCCTCACGCGCTTAGGTGAGGGCTCACAAATGGCGATTACGGGAGATCTTTCGCAGATTGACCTGCCGCCCAACACCACTTCCGGCTTTCGTGATGCAGTAGAAAAACTGCAATCTGTTGAGGAAGTGGCGATTGTGCGGCTTGATGATAAAGATATTGTACGCCACCCGCTTACGGTGAAGATTGTTCAGGCCTATGAGCGGGCGGAGCAGAATAAAAAAGGGTAGGGCGTATTAATGCTGCCTGTGGGGAATATGTCTATAGCATCTGATCATCAGGATGAGCCGGGGCTTTATATGGAAGTCCTCCATAAAGCCGGGAACTGGCCAGAAATACTGCCAGAGTATGAGGAGCTGTGTGAGCGGGCGTGCAAAGTCGCTATTGTGAATGCCCATATCATGCGTGAGGTGCCATGGGTAGAGGTGGCGATCACCCTTACAGACAACGCAGAAATGCAGGCGCTGAACAACCAATATCGCAACAAGAATACACCAACGAATGTGCTCTCTTTTCCGCAGCACAAATGGGATCCGTATGATTTTGCCGCTACTGATGTAGATAGAGATAAGCCCTGTATGCTAGGAGATATCCTCCTTGGTGCAGAAACTGTGGTGCAAGAGGCGGAGGCGCAAGGAAAGTCAATACAGCAGCATGTGGAACACTTGGTGGTACACGGCACGCTGCACTTGCTGGGATATGATCACATGCAAAAGCAAGATGCTGCACAGATGGAAGAATTAGAAATCGCAATTTTAGAAAAACTTGGGGTGAGCAACCCTTATATATAAGGAGCGTATCATGAAAGAAGCAGAATCAACGTTATTTGATCATTCGGAGGAGCCTCCGGACGAGGCGCCAGAGCCACTTTCTAGAAAGTCCCATGAGAATGGACATGCTCATGGGACACAGACTAGCTGGTTCAAAACACTTTCCCACAAAGTGAAGGGGTTATTACGCTTACGGCCGCAAACGCTCAAAGAATCCTTGGCAGAAGTGATTGAAGAGCATAATGCCGCGGGAGAAACGATCGACCCGGAAGAGCGGCTGCTACTTGATAATGTGCTATCCTTCAGCGATTTGAATGTGGGTGATGTGATGACGCCGCGTACCGATATTGTCTATATCGATAAGGCGGCATCATTAGAAGAGCTGCAGCAGATGATTGTAGAAAAGACCCACACGCGCATACCCGTATGCGATGGTTCATTGGATGATGTGCTTGGGTTTTTGCACGTGAAAGACCTGATTCCCTATCTCTCTAATCATAAACCTTTTGAGGTAGAAGACATCGCGCGCCAGGTGATTTTTGTGCCGCCGGCGATGAAAGTCACAGATTTGCTGGTGAATATGCGTATTTCCCGCGTGCATATGGCGATGGTGGTGGATGAATATGGCGGTACGGCGGGTCTAGTCACCATGGAAGATGTCGTGGAGGAAATCGTTGGTGAAATTTGGGATGAGCATGATTTGCAGGAGGGGATGCCACTTATCCGTATGCTTAAAACTGGCGCGATAGAGGCCAGTGGGCGTGCAGAAATCGAGGAGCTGGAAGAAGTGCTGGGCGTATCACTCAAGCTAGAACAGGAAGAGGGTGAGCCATATGATACGGTAGGCGGGCTGCTATTCGCACTATTGGGCTATATCCCTGTATCAGGAGAGATCGTATCTCACCCTGTTGGGTTTGAGTTTGAGGTGATAGAGGCGGACCCGCGGCGCATTAAACGCGTGCGTATTCGCCAGCAAAAGAAAGCAGCACAGACCTAACCCGTTTCCATTTTTGTGTATCACATACAACAGCAGATAATCGCACTTAAGGGCTGGCGGCGTTATGCGCTGGCCATGCTGTGTGGTGTGTTCGCGACGGCGGCATTACCGCCACTATATATATTGCCGTTG
>JANQQO010000044.1 GCA_028289305.1 Rickettsiales bacterium
CTGGAGGGGGTGTAGTTTAAGCTTTAAAATGACACCCCCCTCACAAATCTGGCTCTGCTTCGCTAAAGCTACGCAGAGCTCAGATTTGTTGCTCCCCCCTGCCGTGCGGGGGGAGAGAAGAAAAAGGATAGGAGACGCTATGGACATAGAAAAAACGCCGCTAGAAGGGTTGGTGGTCGTGAAGTTGCAGGTGTTTGGCGATGCGCGCGGGTTTTTCATGGAGCGCTTCAACGCGCCGAAATTCGCCGCAGCAGGGCTGCCGGATGTTTTCCCGCAGGATAACCATTCGCGCTCCGCACCGGGCGTGCTGCGCGGCCTGCATTACCAATATGATGCGCCGCAGGGCAAGCTGGTGGGCGTGACGGCAGGGCGGATTTGGGATGTGGCGGTGGATATTCGTGCCGGTTCGCCAAGTTATGGGCAGCATTTCGGGATTGAGCTTACAGCAGAAGAGGGCACGCTGCTGTGGATGCCGCCGGGCTTCGCGCATGGATTCTGCGTGCTGGGCGAGCAGCCTGCCGATGTGCTCTATAAGGTGACCGCGGTCTATAACGCGGAAGGCGAGGAGGGCATTGCGTTTGATGACCCGGAACTGGCCGTACCCTGGCCAATCCCGCTGGAGGAGGCGGTGATTTCAGAGCGCGATAAAGCAGGGAAGCGTTTTGCGGAATATACGGCGGCGCCACGATTTTAGTTCCTCCCCCATCCCTGCTTCGCTTATAGCTACGCAGGACAAGGTAGGGGGGAGGCTAGGAGGGGGGCCTATTACGATAGATCTATCATCTCTGGCCCCCACCCTGTCCCTCCCCCTAAGGGGGAGGGGAATTGATGCGGTTAATCTTTTCTTAACGATTCTGTGGTAGAGTGGTGGGATGAGTGAGCAACCACATGAAAAAGAACCAAGTCTAGCAGCTACGTTAGAAAAAACTCAGCGCGCGGCTTTAGCGTTTGCGTTTTTTAATGCACTTCTTAGAGAGGCAGGTCTTTCGAAAGTGTTTAGCGAGGGATCCGTTTTTTCTACAGAAAAAGCGAGTGTAGAGGGTTTTTTTGAGGGTATGTATGAACAGCTTTCTGAGCTCCTACACTATTCTTCTAGGAGTATAATTATACAAGAAGGTATACCAGGCGCTTCTTTTGCCCCTTCTGAGGAGAAGAAGTTTCTCCGTGCTGTACAAGAAAGCGTAAAAAAATCAAGAGATGTACTTGATCGTGCAATAAATGTATTTACTTTGGGCCTGCTTCTCACACAAAATCCTGAATTAAAAGAACGAGTCCAAGAAGAAGAAACGGACCAAATAGATGAAAATTGTTTTGATACGTTAAAGCGGATCACAGAAGGGAATGTGATGGATGTGTTTCATGCTCCAGAGCACAGAGAGTTAGAGGGGTTTTATAAAGATTTTATTGAGGATATAGCTACAAAAAGAGAGCAAACCCTAGAAATAGATGCATTTAAGGATAAGGAATCATTTTTGGGAGCGCTTAAGGATGGGTGTTATAGCTATATAAATAGCTTGCGGGAAATGGTGAAGCAACACCCGGATGCTCATATTAGCAAGCGCCCTATTGAAGAAGCAAAACTACCCGTGGCGGCAGGCGTATATATCCTGGGGGCGCTTGCGGAGGAAAAGGCGCTGCTTAATGAACTCTTTATAGATCTTGTTAAGCATAATCAAAGTCGCGGTACGGGTACACACGAGCGATAGCCGCTTCCTTGAGCGCCCCCTCTTGCCTTTCTGGGTAAACTGGGCTATACAGGCCATCCCCTAGATATTTAAAGGAATAAAGCGATGGCGGAGACGATTCCTGCGGTGAGTGTGGTGATGGTGTCGTATAACACCGGGCCGATCTTAGCACGTGCGATGGAAGCGGTGTTGGCGCAAGAGGGCCTGCATGAGCTGATTGTGGTGGATAATGGCAATCCGGCCGAGGTGATGGCGCGCTTAGACGCCTGGGCGGCGCGCGAAGCGAAATTGCGCATTATTCGTGGTCAGGGCAATGTCGGATTTGCCCGGGGCTGTAATTTGGGCGTGCATGAGGCGAGCGGCACGTATCTGTTGCTGTTAAACCCGGATTGTATTATCCCGCGCGGCGCGCTAAAAAATGTGGTGAGCGAGCTGGAGGCGCATGAAGAAGCCTGGCTGGCTGGTTGTTGCATGACGGGGCCAGATGGCGAGAATCAAGGCGGGAGCAAGCGGCATTTGCTGACGCCGCGCATCGCACTTTCAGAAGCGCTGCAATTATGGCGCATCAATAAGCAGCTCTTCTCCGGTATGCATATCAAAGAGCAGGAAGATGAGGTGACATCGGAATATGTGCCGGCGATTTCCGGCGCGTTCATGCTGATGCGGCGCGATAAATACTTGGAGATTGGCGGGATTGATGAGGGGTATTTCTTCCATGTGGAGGATCTCGATTTTTGCTATCACATCAATGCGCTGGGCGGGAAGGTGCTGTATGTGCCGTCGGTGCGCGCGGTGCATTATCGCAGTAGTAGTAAGGTTTCAAGCCTGTTTATCGAGCGCAATAAAGCGCATGGCTTCATTCGCTATTTCAATAAACATTTCACCCAGCAATATGGCCGGTGGTTTACCTGGGTCTCGATGGCGGGGATTCATCTGCGCTTGGCGCTGCGCGCGGTGCTTGGGGGCTTGCGCGATGTATTCTCCTATCGCAAGACGGGGGAAGCCGGCAGGCGCCATAAGAAGCAGGTGGCGTTTCTGTATTCACGCGTGGAGCCGGAGGTGGGCGACGGCGGAGCGCTGAAGATCATGGCGCCGGTGCTGCTTATCGGTAGCACGGGGCAGGTGGGCTTAAGCATTTTGCGGCGCTTGCTTGCGCATCAGGTGGAGGTATGTGCGATGTTTCACACCGAGACGGTGGATGTGCATCACCCGAATCTGAAATGGATACAGGGCAGTGCGATGGCCGAAAAGATCGATCTGGCTGGGCATACGCCGCATACGCTGGTCTATACTGCGGCGATCTGGCATCTGCCGAAGCATTTGGATGCGCTGGCGAAGGCCGGGGTGAAGCGCTTAGTATGCTTTAGCTCGACCTCGATTATGGGCAAGGCCTCCTCACAGAATGCGTATGAGCAGCAATTAGTGCGGCAATTCACCGAGGCGGAACAGGCAGTGGCGAAAAAATGCGACCAGCTGGGAATTGCGTGGACGATTCTGCGCCCGACGATGATTTATGGCATTGGGCTGGATCGCAATGTGAGCAGTATTGTGGCGTTTATTCAGCGGCTGGGCTTTTTCCCGATTGCAAGCCCGGGCGATGGGCTGCGCCAGCCAGTGCATACCGATGATTTAGCGCAGGCGGTGATCACCGCGCTGCCACTGGCGCAAAGCTATAGCAAGCGCTATACGCTGGGCGGGGGCGAGCAGCTGAGTTATCGCGCGATGGTGGAGCGGATTGCCAGCGTGATGGGGCGAACGCCACGTGTGCTTTCCACGCGCTATCTGCCGCATGTGCTCGATGTCTTCTCGTTTGTGACGGGGAAGAAAGAGGTGAATGGCGAGATCGCCAAGCGCATGAATCAGGATTTGGTGTTTGATGATAGCGCGGCGCGCGATGATCTGGGCTATGCGCCGCGGGGATTTTTACAAGCCGGCAAGCAGGATCTGGGCTTAGAGCCGTTGCCTGCAGCGGAAATAGCAGAAAGCGGCACGGTGACCGTGTTAGCGGAGGAGAAGCAGCGGCGCGAGGCCGCATGAAAGTTCTGCTGACCGGGGTAGGGGGGTTTATTGGATTTCACGTCGCCCGGGCGCTGTGCGCTGAAGGCGTGCGTGTGCTGGGGGTGGATAACCTAAACCCGTATTATGATGTAGCGCTGAAAGAAGCGCGGCTCAACGCGCTCGCGGAGTATAGTGAGAGCGGGGTGTTCAGCTTTCATAAGCTCGATATCGCGGATCGGGAAGCGATGGCGGCTTTGGTGGAGGCAGAAGGCGAGGGCATCACCCATGTGGTGCATTTAGCCGCCCAGGCCGGGGTGCGCTATTCGCTGACCCACCCGTTTGAGTATGCTTCAAGCAATCTGGTCGGGCAATTGGTGATGCTGGAACTATGCCGGGGATTGCCGGGGTTGCAGCATTTCGTCTATGCGAGTTCGAGCTCGGTCTATGGGGCGAATACGGAATTGCCGTTTTCCGAAGCCGCGCGGGTGGATAAGCCCGTTTCGCTCTATGCGGCGACCAAGCGTAGCGGCGAATTGCTGGCGTATAGTTATAGCCATTTATATCAGATTCCAATGACGGGGCTGCGGTTTTTCACCGTGTACGGGCCGTGGGGTAGGCCCGATATGGCGTATTTTAGTTTTACAAAAGCGCTGTTTGACGGCACGCCGATCACCGTGTTTGGTCAGGGAAAGATGCAGCGCGATTTCACCTATATTGATGATGTGGTGGCGGGCGTGACAGCCGCATTGCAGCACGTGCCCAAGGGCGAGGTGCCGTATGCGCTGTTTAATCTCGGGAATGATAAAAGCGAGGCGCTTGGGGATTTTATCGCCGTGCTCGAACAGGCTACGGGCAAAGAGGCAGTGAAGGAGCTGCGCGAGATGCAGCCAGGGGATATGCGCGCGACGCATGCGGATATTGCGAGTGCCCGGGCAGAATTGGGCTATGACCCGAAAACTACGATCGCCGAGGGGTTGCCAAGGTTTGTGGAGTGGTATCGGGAGTTTTATAAATTACGCTCAAGCGCCGCGTAGGCTGCGTCTTTTATAAATAACGTTCAAACGCCACTAAGGCTTTTCGCCAAACGATTGGCGGGCTTGCGGTCGCAAGCCTTGGGTCGCACCTCGTCGCTGGCGCTCCTCCATGCTGTATTCACGTACGGTTTTTGCTTTTAGCTCTCTTGTCATACCGGCGACCCGCTGCGCCAGCGCTTGCGCGGCGAGAGGCCGGTATCCAGCATATCGTGAGATGAACCCCGGCCTACGCCGGGGTGACGGGTGGTGCTGAAATGCAGATTCTTTTGGCACCCCATAAAAAAACCCGCGGCGGACCGAATGGTCCGTGCGGGTTTTGGGTGTGTGGCTAATCGCCGTCGATTAGCTCGTCTTCTTTGCTTTTTTGTCGTGGCCGTGCCTTGGAAAATAGCACAATGATCGTGCAAACCACACAGGAGCCCAGTGCTATCACGCCTAGGGTCGGCTCAATGACGTTGTAGGCGAGTAACCCCGTTAAAACGACCAACATGGTGACCAAGATCACGGCAGCCAAAAACTTGGGCGACATTTCACACGTCCTTCCGTGTAAACCGGCAGTGGTGCCGGACTCAAGAAAAGTCTCTTAAAACGCTTAAGAGACGAAGTTGAGGCTATATACTACCTGAAAAAAGCGTATAAATCAACAACTTTTTATAGTGGTTCGCGGGAATAGAGTGAGGAATATCAGGTGGTTAAGGAATGGGGTATTGGGAATAGGGGATGGTAAGGGGTTAGGCGTTAGGGATTGGGGATTAATATTGGTGGTGGTTTACGCAAGATGGATCCCCCTGCTTGTTCGCTAACGCTCACGCACGGTTTTTGCCTTAGCCCCTTTGTCATTCCAGCGGAAGCTGGAATCCAGGGGCGGCAAAAACGCGCGCCAGGGGGATGACAACGACAGCATGACATAAAAGGATCCCCGCCGTAAGCGCGGATGACAGGAAAATCGGTTATAACGTCTGAATAATGCTACAGATTCAGCACGTCGTCATGGGTGGAGGCGGCGATGGCCATGACTTCTTGGGTGAGGTCCTCAGCGACGCCAAGCTCTTGCAACGTGCTTTGCAGATGGCCGGCCACGGCATTAAAATGCTCTTCCTTCAGGCCCAGATGCTGGTGGGCGCTGCGCATATCTTTGCCTGTATAATTATTCGGCCCGCCAAACGCCATGGTGAGAAAGGCTTTCTGCATCGCCGTTTGGCGCTCCATATCGACCGTAGTGAAGAAATGGTTGATGAGATCATCGGCGAGTACTTTTTCATAAAACCGGTCAACCGCGGCGTTGATTGCGGCTTCGCCGCCGAGGCGTTCATAAAGTGAAGTCATGGTGCGTCTCCTTTAGGGGGTTGGTGTGTGTACACGTATAAAGTGTTATTGTATCAACAAATGCAATTATTTTTTTAAGGGGTTTTCCAAGCGAGGTGATCGCCTGTGTGGATGCGCAGGCGCTGTGCCGCGCCGGCATTCAGTTCGAGTACGGCTTTGACTTCTTGCCCGGCGGTGATGCGGGTGAGCGAATGCGGGGTAGTGTTCTCAGCGATACTGACAATGGTGCCATCTTCGGCGATGAACAGCATATCAAGCGGAATATAAGTGTTTTTCATCCACATATTAACGTTATGTGCGGTGGGGAAGATGAAGAGCATGCCGCCATCCTCCGGCAGCGATTCGCGGAACATCAGGCCTTGGCGGCGAGCGGCTTCGTTTGCCGCGATATCAATAGTGAGGGTGAGGGTGGTGGCATCAGCGCGGGTGACGGTGACAGTACTGGTCTGGTAGATGGGCTTAGGCGTGGTGCTGAACGCTAGCGCAGCGTTGGGGAGGAGGAAAAGGATGAGCAGTAGGTAGCATAATATGTCATTCCAGCGGAAGCTGGAATCCAGGGGAGGAGTTTTTTTTGTGCTGGATCCCAGCTTTCGCTGGGATGACAAAAAAGGGCGCTGGGATGACAAAAAAAGGCGCTGCAAAAGCAAGTAGTGCTGCTTATTGCTTCGAATCATATGCATCGAGGATAATTTGGTTGATGCGGCTGGAGCGATCCCAACCAAAGGGGATGCCAATGAAGCGGCCGGTTTTATCAATCACCACGATATGTGGCAAGGTGCCGTCATATTCGGAGCCTTTGGGGCGAAGGTAGTTCAGCAGGCGGGATTGCTCACCGTCTTTGAGCAGGAGAACGGGGAAAGAGAGCTTTCCAAACTTGCGTAGATAGGCGGCGAGGGTTAAGGGATCTTCATCCATCGAGATGACGAGTATGTTGAGATCGCGCCTAGAATATTGCTGGGAGAAATCGATTATGTCTTTAAAATGCCAGCGGCAGATCAGGCAATTGGTACGGAAGATATAGAGCAGGCTTACACGGTTATGGCGTTTGCCGGTGCGGGTGAGGCGGTCGACTTGCTCGGCGCTGACGCGGAAGAGTTTTTCCGCTGCTGGGCGCGCGAGGCGCTTTTCTTCTTCGCTGATATGGAAATAGGAATAGACATACCAAATCGGCGCGGCAATGAGGCCCAGGATAATTAAGCGCTTAAGGAGGGTGGTAAGTCTTCTCATAATACGTATAGTATACGCATATGAATCGGAGACGCAAATAATGGGTGAACCACGCGACTTTATCAAGATGGATGGCACGGGCAATGATTTCGTGGTGTTTGACGCGCGCGAAGTGCCGCTCACGCTTTGTGCAGAAGAGGTGCAGCAGCTGGCGGCGCGCGATAATGCTGTGACGCAGGGCGCGGATCAGGTGATTGTGATTGAGCCGGCGCAGGACCCAGCGGCGGATGCGTTTTTGCGGATTTATAATGCCGATGGCGGGGAGGTGCATGCATGCGGGAATGCGTCACGCGCGGTGGGCTGGTGGCTTGCGCATGCGCTGCATCAAAAAACTGTGCATCTGCAGACCGGGGCGGGGATGCTGGAAGTGTCGTATGAAGGTGATGAGGTGACGGTGGATATGGGGCCGCCGCGGATGCAGTGGGATGAGATTCCGCTGGCGGAGAATGTCGACACGCTGCATCTGGATGTGCATGAGGGGCCGCTGTTTAACCCGGTGGGGGTCAGTATGGGTAACCCGCATATGGTGTTTTTTGTTGGCGATACGGAGGCGATTGATTTTATCGCCGGAGATTTGGGCAGCACGCTGGAGCATCACCCGTTATTCCCTGAGCGGGCGAATGTCGGCGTGGTGCAGGTGATTAGCGCGGGTGTGCTGCGTTTGCGCGTGTGGGAGCGCGGGGTAGGG
>JANQQO010000051.1 GCA_028289305.1 Rickettsiales bacterium
TGATAAAATCCTAAGCTCAGCGGAGATCGGCACGCTGATCACCGCGATTGGTGCGGGGATTGGCAAGGAAGATTTCGATATTGAGAAGGCGCGCTATCATAAGATTATCATTATGACCGACGCCGATGTGGATGGGGCGCATATTCGCACGCTGTTGCTGACGTTCTTCTATCGCCATATGCCAGAGATTTTAGAGAAGGGCTATCTTTATATCGCGCAGCCGCCGCTCTATAAGGTGAAGCGGGGCACGAGTGAGGTGTATCTAAAGGATGATAAGGCGCTCGAGGCGTTTATCGACCAGACGGCGCTGGAAGGCGCGGTGCTGACGCTTTCGAGCGGGGATCAGCGCGCGGGTGCGGATCTGGCCGATGTGGTGGCGCAGGCGCGGCGTTTTGCCGGGCATGTGGCTGCTCTCACGCGCTATGCGCCGCAAGCGATTATTCAGGCCGCTTCCTTATCGGGGGCGCTGGGGGATGGGGCGCCGGCACAGAAAGCCGAGGCGATTGCGAAGACGCTGAATACGGTACAAAAGCCGCGCACACCGTGGAATGGTGCCACAGAGGGTGCAGCGGTGGTGCTCTCACGCACGGTACGCGGGGTGGAAGAGCGTGTGGTGCTGGATGAGGCGGTGTTTGCGCATCCAGAAGCGATCTTGCTCGGGAAATTGGGTGCGGAATTAGCGGCGGATTTTGCCGATGAGGCGGTGTTTACGCGCAAGGAAGAGCCGGCGAAAGTGGCCTCACCCTTGCGATTAGTGGCCGCAGTGGAGGCGGCCGGGCGCAAAGGCGCGACGATCAGCCGCTTTAAAGGACTCGGGGAGATGAATGCGGAGCAATTATGGGAAACCACGCTCGACCCGGATGCGCGGACGCTGCTGCAGGTGACGGCAGAGCACGCTGAGCAGGCGGATGAGGTGTTTTCCACGCTGATGGGCGATGTGGTAGAACCCCGCCGCGATTTCATTCAAGAAAACGCGCTGAAAGCGAATTTAGACGCGTGAGTTTTGAGGGATTAGGCGCTAGGGTTTATCTGGGAGGTGGGAGCCCGTATAGGAAACACCCATAGAAAAAACCCGACACCGAAGTGCCGGGCTTTTGGGTTTTTGAAGAGCGCGCTCACCAACGCAGCGAACCATCATTTGCCGAAGATGAAAGCGGCCATGTTGGAGGTACGCATTCAGAATAGCAGATTTCCAGGTCTTCTTTCCGGATTTTACCGCTTCTGAACTGGTCCAAGCACTGTTTATCACATTCTGAGATGTGCCCTAACTCAGTAGTTGGAGGCTCATACTCGTACTGAAAAGCCCCTGGATCTAGCTCTTCCGAACGATCTATTGGCCTTCGGAGCAACTCTGGCACGTTACTTCCAAGAGGTGGAGGCAAAGAGCCCCAATCTCTGGCAGCAAAACGCCTTGTAAGTATACTAAACACATCCTCCGCAGCCTTGAGAGAGTCAGTGCTACAGTCAGAGTAGCACGTCATACCCTCTTCTGCAGTTAAGAGTCCTTTTTCATACCCGGTCTTGCACAGCTCCTGACAGTCTATGCGTACCTGAAACTTTTTGCCAAACTCCATCAGCGTTTTAACATCCTGCATAAATGGCCTAAGTTCTTGATCATAATTTTCTTTGACCAAGGCCACTCCAAGGACCACCCCAATGATAAAGCACAAGGTAGGGACAATCCGAGGTTTATGAACCCGAAACCACGAATTGGGGCGGTACAACTCTTCTTCACTCTTCATTTCTTCACCTCTTTCAGAGATCTAATACGCCCGACCTTCACCCGAAGGCCGACATGTATATGTATGACAGAAACATCCTCCTCACGCGGTGGATGTATTATTTTCCGTAGCCATCAACATAGATAGCAAGAACCAGTATCACTATAGCAGAAATGCCGCTAATATGCAAGATATTTATGGAGAATGGTCTGCGGGATAGTATTGTTATATATCAGAAGGTTAATAGATTTTAATGGAGGAGTAATACTGCATGTTATTAATGTTTTATAGGGCCTGCCTAGCCGTGTCACGCTTTTTGCAGAGCAAAAATCCCGCCACGGCTAGGCAGGGTCGGGATGAGATTCCTGGTTCTGCAAGAAGCAGGTTGTTGGGATGACAGCAGGGCAATGGCAAAAACTGTGCTTAAGCGCCGGAGGAGCCATAGGCGACGAGGTGCGACCAAGTGGGAGCGCAGCCTTAGTGGCGCTTGAACTTTGTTTATAAAATTGACTACTCCTCTTCTAGCATGCCGATGATGGGATGGTTTTTTTTGCGTTTGGCGTAATCGAGGACGGTGTTGCCGAGATCGTCTTTGAGTTTGGTATTCGCACCGCCATTGACTAGCGCACGTACGGTGAAGACTTTGGTGACCGGGCCGATTTTAAACGAGGTGATAGCGCGGTGCATAGGTGTCATGCCGCTGCTATCTTGGATATCGGGATTAGCGCCTTCGCGGATCAGGCGCTTGATCGTATCCAGCTTGCCACTGAGCGCAGCCCAGTGTAGGGGCGTGCCGCCCTGCGAATCTTGCGCGTTGATATCAGCACCGCGCTCGAGCAGGAGCAGCACCATATTATTCATGCCGTTATAGGCAGCGGTGTGGAGTGGGGGTTGGCCGGCACTATCGCGCGCATCAATCGCATAGCCTTGATTCAGCAGGGCGATGACCTGCTCGGTGTTGCCATTGCGGACTACGGTGAAGAGTTCTTGGTATTCTTCTGCTTGCTGGTTGATGTAGATAAACCCACCAATGGTGACAGCGGCGAAGAGAAAAAAGATGCTCCATTTGCGGAATTTGCGCATGGCGGAACCTGGGTCATGTGATGCTATCAGAATTGATGAAACTGGTGACGTCGTTTAAGCCGGCTAAGATGATGAGGTGGTCATCTTCCATGGTGAGCAACAGGCCAACATCGATTTGTGTGACGATGGGCAGGCCGTTATTGTAATTAGCGAAGGTGAGCTTATCGATGCCGATAGTGAAATCGGTGATGATGTCGGTTTCGGTGGCGGAGACGCTGCCATCGAATTCGAAGATGTTGAAGAGGCCATCTAGTGCGGCATTGCCCGTCATGGTGTCGTTGCCAGCACCGCCATTGATGGTGTCGGTGCCGAGATCGCCGGTGAGGGCGTCATCCCCAGCATCGCCATTGAGGCTATCGCGGCCTTTGCCGCCGCGGATGATATCTGCACCGGTGCCACCATTGAGTGTGTCGGAGCCTTGATTGCCTTGCATGATATCGTCATTGGCACCGCCGGTGATGAGGTCATCGCCGAGATTGCCGAATAGCTGGTCGTTACCGGCATCGCCATTTAAGGTATCGGCATCGTCGCCGCCGAACAGCGTATCGTTATCATCGCCGCCGAAGATCGTGTCATTGCCCGCATTGCCGTGCAGTTCATCAGCGCCAGCGTCACCGAGCAGGCTGTCATCGCCGAGATCGCCCTGGAGCGAGTCATCGCCAGTGCCGCCATCGAGCGTATCGCCATCTTGCCCGCCGCGAATGAGATCATTATCTGCGCCGCCAGCGAGGCTATCATTGCCGGCATTGCCTTGGAGGAAATCGTTGCCAGCGCCGCCATCGAGCGTGTCCGATGCAGCACCGCCGAACAGTGCATCGCGGTCGTTATTGCCGAACAGTAAGTCTTTATCAATGCCGCCGAAGATAGTGTCGTCGCCGTCATCGCCGTTGATGGTATCACGGCCTTCATTGCCATTGATGGAATCAGCGCCACCACCACCGGTGACGATATCGCGGCCTTCTTGTGCGGCGATGAGATCACCTTCGCTGGTGCCGGTGATGGTATCGTTGCCGAACGTGCCTGAAATGGTTGCCATGAGTTCCTCCTATAGCCTACTCAAATATGAGGTCGGTTAATAAAAAATCTTCTGCCGCGACGCCGCTGACCGTAATGGTTTTGAAATTATCGATGGTGATGAGGGCATCGCCATTCTCGTCGGGTGTGATGACTGGGGCGCCGGAAAAAGTGATGATACGGATGATGTCGGTGCCTATGGTGAAATCGGTGATGATATCACCATCATTGCTGGAGAGAGAGCCATCGAAATTGAAGACATCCGCGCCATCGCCGCCAGTTAAGGTGTCACCCCCTGCGCCACCGGTGATGGTGTCGGCTTCCAGATCGCCCATGATGATATCATTAGCCGTGCCGCCATTGATTTCATCTGCGCCCGCGCCGCCGCGGATGGTATCGTTTCCACCGCCGCCGAGCAGGGTATCTGCCTCGGCATTGCCGTGAATGGAATCATTGCCGTTGCCGCCGTTAATCTCATCTGCTCCTAGATCGCCGAGGATGGAATCGGCACCGTCGCCCCCGGTGATGGAGTCTGCGCCTTGTCCGCCGCGGATGGTATCATCGCCATTGCCGCCGATGATGGTGTCATCGCCGGTATTGCCTTGGAACAGGTCATTGCCGAGACCGCCATCGATGCTGTCATTACCCATATCGCCGCGGAGGAAGTCATCGCCGGCATCGCCATTTAAGGTATCGTCATCCTGGCCGCCGCGGATGGTATCGTCTTTGTCGCCGCCGCTGATGCTATCTGCGCCCATATTGCCTTGCAGGAAATCTTCGCC
>JANQQO010000060.1 GCA_028289305.1 Rickettsiales bacterium
CACGGTTTTTGATGTGGAAGAAAATGCGCGCGCCGTGGGATTTGCCGATCCATTTTTCCTGCATGATGCGCACATGTTCGGGCCAGCCGTCTTTTAGGCTATCCAGGCCTTTTAGGAGATCATCGGCGAAATCGGTGATGCGTAGGAACCATTGGGTGAGGGTTTTGCGCTCTATCAGCGCACCAGAGCGCCAGCCGCGGCCCTCGATCACTTGCTCATTGGCGAGCACGGTACCATCGACGGGATCCCAATTGACGACCGCTTCTTTTTGATAGGCGATGCCGTGTTTAAGAAAATCGAGGAAGAAGCGCTGTTCATGGACGTAATATTCGGGGTCGCAGGTAGCGATTTCGCGCGACCAATCATAGGAGAGGCCGATCGATTGCAGCTGGGCGCGCATATCTTTAATATTCTGCTTGGTCCAGGTGGCGGGGTTGATGTTGCGCTCGATCGCGGCGTTTTCTGCAGGCAGGCCGAAGGCGTCCCAGCCCATAGGGTGGAGCACCGTCTGGCCGCGGGCACGCGCGAAACGGGCAACAGCATCGCCAATGGTGTAATTGCGCAGATGGCCCATATGGATGCGGCCGGAGGGGTAGGGAAACATCTCCAGCACATAGCAGGGCGAGGGGTTTTTCGCAGTGGTGTCTACGGCGAAACAGGCGTTTTTTTCCCAGGTTTCCTGCCATTTGGCTTCAACCGCAGGGGCGTTATAAGAAGGGGCGTCCGGCATGGTGATAGAAAAGGGGTAAAGCGATTATTCGTCGCGCGCATCAGCAATGCGCAGCTCGCGGGCACGGGTGAGGATTTTATCTTCCAGCTCGCGGGCGAGGGTATCGCTGACTTTCGCATCGCGCCACCGCCCCATACGATCCAACGCTTGGCGGAATACCGAGACGCGAATGCCATCGGCACGCAAGCGAGTATCCAGGATGGTGGCATTGAGCTTGAAGCGCTCACCAGGCGCATCGGGCGATTCATACCAATCGGTGATGATCACGCCGCCACGCGGATCGACCGAGGAAAGCGGGACGAAGGAGAGCGTATCGAGCGAGGCGCGCCACAGATAGCTATTAATGCCGAGGGTCGCCCCCCCGGTTTGCGCTGCATCGCTGCCGCCGCCGAAAATCGTGAGGCCATCGCCCGTGAGCTTGCCGCGCTTAGCCCGGCGTGCATCTTCCGGATCAACCGGGTAGGTGGTTTCCGAATCCGCACCTGAACAGGCAGTGACCACCAAGAGCAGCGCCAGAAGGCAGGATGTTAGGCGTCGATACATACGTTACGTCCGTTCATATATAGATTGTGAAACGTATATAGCAGCAGGGGATGGGAAGAATCAAGGAGAAGGTGGTTTTTAAGGGATGAGGCGTTAGGGATTAGGGATTGGGGGAAAGATGTGAAGATGCGGCGATGTGAAGATGTGACGATTACACATCGGGGTCTTCGTCACTACCGCCTAGGGCACGGCCTTTACCTTTTCCATAACCAAACACCTCCCTTAGCATCTGCTCTCCCCTGTGGCCTTTGATGATGAGGGAGAGAGTTATTTCTTCTAATAAAAATTTTTGTTCTTCCGTGCCATTTGTGAGTATATCATATACGTCCCTGGAAATATCAGAGAACGTCTGCCTTCTTGCCCACCAGCTCCTGCGCTGCTCTTCTGGATCACGTTCTACTTTTATATCTACTGTTTTATCACCTTCCACTTCCAGGCTTAATTCTACACGCTTCTCATCAAAAAACCTTGCCCAGTCAAGTACATGTTTTATGCTATCTGCACCTCTTAGCGCGGGTATTAGGAAGTTAAAATGTCGCTCGCCTGTCTCGCTGAGCGGCGTTATGGTGAATTCATCACGCACATTATCAACAGCTTGGTGAAGCAGGTTTTCCTGTATGGCATTACCTGGCTGCAGCGCTTCTTTTCGAGAAAAAATACATACCCCATCTTCAATTCTGCAAAAGAAGTCTCGCTGTTTCTCTTCAGCATTCAGGGGCGTAGAAAATCCCACTTTTCCAAGCGCCATATTGGTAATAAATTCGAGAATATCTTCCGTACCTATTATTTCTTCTGGTATAGGGATTGCCTTAGCGAGGCTTTCCTCAGCTAGAAAATCTTTCTTACCGCCATCATCCACCATATGTACTGATTTCCATACACCCTCATCTTCAAGAAGCTGCGTTATCAGTTTCTTGCTGTGTTCAAACGGATTTACAACGGGTGTAGCACTCACTTAAAGGGCCTTGCTATGCATTATTCTTAAAAAGAAGCATAGCACAGAAACGTTAAGAAAGGGTTAAGGGAGTAGTGGAGATAAAAGAAAGGGGAGGGCGGGGCATAAAAAAAGGGCGGTGCAATTACACCGCCCTTCGTAATCTGCTTAACTTCTAATGGAATTAGAAGGAGAGCTCGGTACCAACGAGAACAACCGTTCCGTCGTTATCGGTAACAGAGCTAGAACCAGCAGCGTCAAGGTCAAAGAAGTTTACCTCAACATATGGTACTAGGCCTGGAGCCAGCTGATAGTCAGCACCAACAGCAACGTTAGTGAACTCGTTATCAGCACCCGATACACCGGTTTCTACTTCACTATCCAGATAGGTGATGCTCACACCGAAAGGACCGGTTTCGTAAGCGGCACCCACTGTCCAGAACTCAGATTCCAGATCGGTTCCAGCAGAAGCGCGGTTGCTGTCATCCCAATCAGCCCAAGAACCAGCAATGCTGAATCCTTGGTAGGATACAACCGTACCTACTTGCCATGCGCTTAGATCTTCCGTAGCAGCAATTTCGCTGTCACCGAATTCACCGGTAGCAGCCACTTGCACACCAACTTGATCCCATTGGCCAGCATAGCTTACACCAAGACCGAAGATGTTTTCGTTGTCACCATTCAGCTCACCGGTGAAAGCAGAAGCCGTACCCGTGTCACCACCGTCTGGGGTGAAGCTCACACCAACTTGGAAACCAGAGAAGACTGGGCTGTAATAGGTGATTTTGTTTGCATCTTCCGTACCGCCTTCAGCGCCACCGATTGAACCGTGGTCAGAAGGAAGGTCAGGACGCAGGATGAAGCCGCTTGCACCGCCACCCGTGGTGTCGATGAAACGATCCCAGTCACCGTCGATACCGCCGGTTGCACGTGCGATCGTAGAAGCGTCTACTTTCATTGCAGCTTGGGCGCCAACATTGCTACCCAATTCTACGCGACCTACATTGCTTTCTAAGTAGATGTAGGTTTTGTCAGCGTTACCGCCTTCACCGTCTGCATCGCCACTGACGTCAGCTTCCAGCTCAACAACAGCACCGTATGTCAGGCCATTATCAGCACGGCCTTCTACAGAGATGTGAATTTCGGTATCGTTAGCGAATTTTGCTTCACGACTATCAGGGTCCGTAGCTCCGCCATTACTTTCGAAGACAGAATCCTGATCAGAGAAACCTGCCTGGAAGTCGATGTGACCTCCAACGTTAACAGCAGGGCCTTGTGCATGGGCTGCGGTAGCAAAAGCTGCAGCGCCAATCAAGGCAGTGGTTCCAAACAGAAACTTTTTCATAATGTTACTTCCTAGTTTGTTTATATAGGTTGCGAAAAATGTATTCATTGTTGCATACGTACATTCCAACACATACGTGCCGGCGCATTTCTGCACAACGCATTGCCAATTAAACGTAACGTCTTGTTTTATGCAACGTCGTGCCACATAAAAGAGGGGTGGGGTACGTATTTTACTTCTCGCTGTGGCAAAAAGAACACAATTTATGGCTTTTTTGCATCAGTGGAAGGGGGCGCTGTTAGCGGAATAGCGTGCAGCCAGCAACGCCAACGGCGCCGCTAGACTGGATTTTGGCGATATTTTCCTCTGAAATGCCTCCCAGCGCATAAAGTGGCAGCGGGGCGGTAGCCGCCCAGTGCTGGAGTGTTGCGGGCCCAAGTGCAGTGGCTTCTGGGTGGCTTTTCGTCGGAAAGATCGGCGAGCAGAGGCAGGCGACAGCTCCGGCCTCAGCGGCAGCAACGATGGCGTTTTTACTATGCGCAGCAGCGGTGATCGGCAGATTTGGATAGCGCGCACACCATTCGGAAATGTCGGATAGACAGCGCTCCGGCGCATGGAGGGCGGTTGCATCAAGCGCGAGGGCAAGCTCCGGATCGCCGGCAATACTATAGGCAAGCCCCGCCTCCCTGCAGCGTTTCACCAGCGCTTCTATATACTGTGTACGCTTAGGGTGGGCATATTCGCGCACAATAACGAGGCAATCGGCCGGGAGATGGGGGAGAATTTCCGCGGTAGGCACACGCGCCTCATCGCTCATGAAGAGGAGCGGTGGCAGGGGAAAACCCGGCGGTGCTTGCTGAGAATACATTTGCCGAGCGGTGGTAAAAAGCGTATGGTGCATATCAGGAATCAGCCATGAGGTGACGGTGGATACTGTAGCGGCGGTGCAGGAAGAGATCAAGGCGGCATGCGCGCGGTATGGCGCAGAGGCAAAGGCGCCGCCAGTAGTGATTGCGGTGAGCAAAACGCATGGCGCGGAGAAGATTCTGCCGTTACTCACAGCGGGGCATCGCGTATTTGGCGAGAATCGCGTACAGGAAGCGCAGACGAAGTGGCCAGAACTGAAGGCCCAGTTCGGTGACGTGGAGCTGCATTTGATTGGCCCCTTACAAACAAATAAGGTGAAGGAGGCGGTCGCGCTGTTTGATGTGATCGAAACGCTGGACCGGCCTAATTTGGCGGATGCGCTGGAGAAGGCGTATAAAAAGGCGGGAGAAGGAACCGCGTTTCCCGAGCTCTATATTCAGGTGAATACCGGAGAAGAAGAGCAAAAGGCGGGGATTGCGCCAGGAGAGGCGGATGCGTTTATTGAGGAGTGTATAACGCGGGGCTTGCCGGTGACGGGGCTGATGTGCATCCCGCCACTGGAGGATGAGCCGGCGCCGCATTTTGCGCTATTGCGCGAAATCGCTGCGCGGCATGGCTTGCCGCATTTAAGTATGGGGATGAGCAAGGATTATGGGATTGCTGCCGCCCTCGGTGCTACGCATGTGCGCATTGGCACCGCGCTCTTCGGACCGCGGGAGGGGGCGTGATGTTCTGGCCGAGTGTGGAGGATATGCATAGTTTTTACAGCACGCCGCTGGGCGGGCTGATGTGCCGCAATCTGCGCCAGCATATTCGCACGCTATGGCCGCATGCGGTGGATGATGCAGCCGCGCATTTGCAGGATCGCGTGGTGGGGATTGGCTATACCACGCCGTATCTGATCCCGTTTTTAGCGGTGCCGGAGGAGAAGGATACGCCGCTGGTGATTTCCCTCTCGCCCGCGGGGCAGGGCGTGCTGAAATGGCCGGTGGAAAAGCCGAACCGCTCAGCACTGACGCTGGAGACGCTGCTGCCGCTGCCGGAAGAATCGGTGGATCGCGTGTTGCTGATTCATGCGCTGGAATTCACCGAGCATGCGAGTTCCTTGCTGCGCGAAGTGTGGCGGGTGCTGCGTGGAAGCGGGAAAT
>JANQQO010000074.1 GCA_028289305.1 Rickettsiales bacterium
CGCTATTGGTCGGCGGCTGGCATTACCACTGGGCGTTCAGCCTACTGGGGCTTCTGCTCCTACTGGCTTTTATCTGGGGTAGGCGCTAACAGGCCTTTATTTCATAATAGATCTAACGTGCTCGGTGATTTTAGCACGCTCCTCTGCACCTAGCGGCACTAGCCCTTTAAGCGAGAGATAGCCTTCATCACCCGCGGCTTTATCGCTCACCAACTCTTTTAGGAATGGGCCCATGCCGGGGATGGTGTTGATATGTGCGGATTTGGCGTAGACATAAAGCGGGCGTGATACGCCGTAAGAGCCATCGGCGATGTTCTCAAAGCTGGGCTCAGCGCCATTGATCGTGCTGCCACGCACCTTATCAGCATTTTGATCTAAGAAGCTGAAGCCAAAGAGGCCAAGCGCTGTTGGGTTGCTCACCAGTTTTTGGATGATCAGATTATCGTTTTCCCCGGTTTCAATAAATCTGCCATCCTCACGTATGAGATGGCAGGCTTTTTTCCGTTCTTTTTTATCCGGGTGGCGCTTCGCAAATTCAGGAAATTCTTCGCACGCTTTTTCCATCACCAATTCTACAAAGGCATCCCGCGTACCAGACGTGGGTGGAGGGCCATAGATTTCAATATTGCTATCAGGCAGGCTTGCATCAATCTCATTCCATTTTTGATAGGGGTTTTCCACCAGCGCGCCGTTCTGCGGTACTTCACGCGCCAGCGCTAAGAAGAGCTGCTTCTTAGTGAGAGAAAGGGTGGGCGCCTCACGCGTATTTGCGAGCACAATGCCATCATAGCCCAATTTAATCTCGATAATATCTGCGACACCGTTTTTCGCGCACATATCCCGCTCACTGGATTTAATCGCCCGCGAAGCATTGGAAAGATCGGGGTGTGATTCCCCTACACCAGCGCAGAATAGCTTAAATCCGCCACCAGTGCCGGTCGATTCAATGATGGGTGTTTTGAAATCAGTTTCTTTACCAAACGCTTCCGCCGCCGCGGTCACAAAGGGATAGACGGTGGAGGAGCCCACAGCGCGAATCTGTTCGCGCGCATCGGCGTGTGGCGTGTTGAATAGAGAGACAGCGGTGATAACAAGTGCGGTGAATAAGCGGCGCATAACATTCCTCAAAAGTAGATGGTTCCCTGATTGTGAAGGAAATACACTAAACCATGCAGTAAATCAATAATTTTAGAATTATGGGAATGAGGGGGCTGCTTTACGGTAGGGGGATGAAATCCTCTTCACCCGGCACCTGCCCCATGCGCTGGGCCTGCCAATCGTCTTGCGCTTGCTGGATGCGTTCTTTTGAGCTCGAGACAAAATTCCAGAACATATGGCGCTTGCCCACAGAATCGCCACCAATAATCACGAGTGTGGTAGGTTTCGTGGCCGTGACGCTGATAGTAGCCGTGTTATCAAACACCACCATCTCCTGCGGTGCGAGGGTGGTATCTTTTGCGGTAAGCTCGCCGGAGATGATATAAAGCGCCCGTTCCGCTGCCTCAGGTAATGTGAGCGCTGCACCTTCCTCCAACACGGCCTCTACATAAAGGGTAGGGGAGAGGGTTTTCACCGGTGAGGTCAGCCCGTAAGCACTGCCCATCAACACGCGTATCGCCGTACCATCTTGGGTAGTGTGCGGAATACTATCGGCGTCATAATGATGAAAGGAAGGGTCACACTCTTCCTCCGCATCAGGCAGCGCAACCCAGAGCTGTAACGCATGGATATTATGTTCTTTCCCACGCAGCTCTTCTGGCGTCAGTTCTGCATGTACAATGCCTTTGCCAGCGACCATCAAATTAACAGCGCCTGGTGTGATGCGCTGCTCATAGCCCAAACTATCTTTATGCAGCACCTCTCCCTCAAACAGATAGGTGACAGTAGCCAGGCCAATATGCGGATGCGCACGCACATTCACCCCATCGCCCGCAGCAAATTGCGCTGGGCCAAGATGGTCAAAGAATACAAATGGCCCGACATTGCGGCGCTTAGCGAAGGGCAATACGCGCCGTACGGAAAATCCTCCGAGATCGCGCTCCCGTGGGGTGATCACCAACGATATGGCGTCGCAGGGATTCTCAATGCAGTTTTCTGCGGGTTCTTCTTGTTCGCTAAATGTGCTCACCACGTTCTCCTATCGTGCACGTTTCTTTTGTATCACATAGGTGAGGGGAAGCAAGATTGCAAACATCGCAGCAGCAGCGGTCACGATGCTAGGGCCGGAAGGTGTATCAACATGCATCGAAGCAAAAATGCCTATCATCACTGCGATGACGCCGAGTAGAGAAGCAAGCCCTGCCATGGTTTCTGGTGAGCGGGTGAACTGCCGCGCGGTGGCCGCCGGAATAATCAGCATCGACGTGATGAGCAGAATTCCGACGATGCGAATGGAAACAGCCACCACAATCGTCATCAAAAACATCAGCAGCAAATGGGTCCACAGCGTATTGACACCCTCTGCTTTGGCGAGATCTTCATTGATCGTCATCAGAGTGAGCGAGGACCAATGAGCAAGCAACACGCCGAGCACCACCGCACCGCCACCATAGATCCAATAGAGATCACCGGGTGTGACGGTGAGGATGTCGCCAAATAAATAACTATGCAGGTCAAAGCGCGGGTTTTCTAAAAAACTGATCGCTACCATCCCAATCGACAATGCGGCATGCGCCAGAATGCCGAGCAAGGTATCGGTGGCGAGTACGTGTTTCTGCTGCAGCCAGACTAACAAAATGGCAAACAGCGTGCAGGTGACTAACACGCCGGCATTCACGCTATAGGTAATGGGCCAGCTTCCATTGCCTATCACTAAGCCGAGCGCGATGCCGAGCAAGGCGCTATGCGCT
>JANQQO010000078.1 GCA_028289305.1 Rickettsiales bacterium
TATTGAACTGGAGCTCGAGGATGAACTACGCGGCACGGTAGGCATTAAGCGCGTGGAAGTTGATGCGCATGGGCTTAATGTACGCGAATTATCGATCGAAGATAGCCGCGCTGGTGAAGATACTGCCTTAACGATTGACTCCCGATTACAAAATTTCGTTGCAGAGAAAATTAAAGATCAAGGCGGCGTGAAGGAAAGTGGCGCTTCAGCCCTGGTAATGGATTTAAAAGATGGGGCGATATTGGCGATGGCATCCGCGCCGATGTTCAACCCCAACACGCTCATAGAAGGAGTAAACTACGAAGAGTGGGAAAAGCTCGTGCGCAACCCTGATTCCCCACTGATTAACAAAACCATTGGCGTACAATATCCACCAGGGTCAACGTTTAAGCTCATCGTAGCCTTAGCCGCACTGGATGCAGGCGTTATTAGCCCCAGCACACGGTTTTACTGCCCCGGATATTTGGAAGAAGGAGGAAGGAAGTTCCGCTGCTGGTTTGAAGAGGGGCATGGCTCACTCTCCTTGCGGCCCGCACTTGCCCGTTCCTGCAATGTCTATTTTTACAATGTGGCAAAACGTGTTGGGATTGAACGCATTGCCGCGATGTCGCGACGTTTTGGGCTTGGCAGCCCTACGGGTATTGAGATACCCGGCGAAGAATCTGGGCTTGTGCCAGACAAAGCGTGGAAGCGCAAAGTATATAATGAGCGCTGGCACAAAGGGGAAACACTGAATGCGGGTATCGGGCAAGGGTATCTACTCATGACGCCCTTACAATTACTCATGATGGGCGCACAAGTAGTCACGCACGGAAAACGTATTCAGCCACATGTCATTAAAAGACCGACATCACTCATAATGCCCAACCAACCTGCAGAAATGGAGGATGTATTGCGCGATGCAGCTGCAGAAGAGGCAGACCGCATTGATATCCCAAAGCGGCATTTTGATAGTGTGATTCGCGGGATGAATGATGTAACAAATTATCAATTTGGCACCGCCTTTCGTCACCGCATCACAAAGCGAGGCTTTGAGCTGGGTGGAAAAACGGGCACGGCGCAAGTGCGTGCATCTCCAGAGCATGATGGCCCGGTGGAACGCCGCTTTCGCAACCATGCGTTATTCTTTGGCTATGCCCCCATTCATGCACCGCGCTATGCTGCAACGGTGGTGGTTGAACACGGGATCGGCGGCTCGATCACCGCTGCCCCGATTGGGCGCGATATCCTATACGAAGTGCAGCGCCTAGCAGAAGAAGATGCAAAGGCGAAAGAGACGCCCGAGGAAACAACATGATCGCCCGCGCCCGTACACGCCCAGGAGAAAGAGCCGTATTGCGCAAGCTCGGACGGCTGCATTGGGAGCTGATCGGCATAATGGTATTATTATGCTTGATTGGCTTTGCGATGCTCTATTCTGCAGCGGGCGGTCATATTGATCCATGGGCAAGCCGGCAAGCGGTTCGCTTTGCTATTGCCTTACCTCTGGCTGTGTTAATTGCGGTTATTGATATTCGCTTGTGGTTTCGCTACGCCTATATTGTCTATTGGCTCGGCATTGCATCGCTCATTGCAGTGGAGCTGGCAGGTTTTGTCGGCATGGGCGCACAACGCTGGATCAGCATTGCTGGATTCACCATCCAACCCTCAGAATTTATGAAATTGTTTCTTATCATAGCATTGGCTCGCTATTTTCATGCGATACATACGCAAGATGCACGACGATTCTTTCATTTAATTATACCAACTATCCTCCTGTTACTCCCAGTTTATCTTGTTTATCGCCAGCCGAATCTTGGCACTGCGGCTATTATTTGCATGATCGGGGTGGCGGTATTTTTTATGGCGGGGATAGGGTGGAAAAAATTTGCTATTGCAGGTGTGGCAGGGCTTGCCTCACTGCCTTTAGCCTGGCAATTGCTGCATGATTACCAAAGACAGCGCGTGCTCACCTTTCTACAGCCGGAAAAAGATCCGCTGGGTGCGGGGTATAATATTTTGCAGTCAAAGATTGCTATTGGCTCTGGCGGGTTTTGGGGTAAAGGATTTTTACAAGGTACACAAAGCCAGCTGAGCTTCCTGCCAGAAAAACAAACCGACTTTATCTTCACCATGTATGTTGAGGAATTTGGTTTTATTGGCGGCATTATCCTTTTGCTGCTCTATGCCGCATTGTTGGTGTATGGCATACGTATTGCTCTCAGTAGCCGCAGTTTCTTCGGCAAATTAATTGCAATAGGCATCACCAGCATGTTGTTCCTCCATATTTTCATCAATATGGCGATGGTGATGGGGATGATTCCTGTCGTCGGGGTTCCCCTGCCCTTCCTCTCCTATGGCGGCAGTAGCATGATGGCGATGGTGCTGGGGATTGGGTTTTTACTCAATATACATGTGCACCAACACACCCATGTGGGGCGTACTACGCTAGATCAGACATAACATATCTAATATCCTGGCTGGGGTTGAAATATCCCCAGCTATGCTTATATACATAGCGGCTCTTTTAAAGAAGGGCATAGATTTCACGCGATAAAAAAGGATAGAGCTATGGCGGATACGGTAACGCAAGAATTTGATGCAGATGTGGGCAAGGTGCTGCAGCTGGTAATTCACTCGCTGTATGAAAACACCGATATTTTTCTGCGTGAGCTTGTTTCGAACGCTTCTGATGCCTGCGATAAATTGCGCTATCAGGCAATCACTAAGCCAGAGCTCCTAAAAGACGATCCAGAACTTGCTATCACCGTATCTTTTGACAAAAAGGCGCGCACGATCACCATCGCTGATAACGGTGTTGGCATGACCCGCGAGGAAATGGTGAAGAATCTGGGTACTATCGCACGTTCTGGCACACAAAACTTCCTGGAAAAACTGACCGGCGATGCCAAAAAAGATACTCAGCTGATTGGCCAGTTTGGCGTAGGGTTTTATTCCTCCTTCATGGTGGCTGATAGCGTGACAGTGACCTCACTAAAAGCAGGGAAGAAAAGTGCACATACATGGAAATCTGCCGGTGAAGGCAAGTTTTCGGTGGCACCTGCCGCGGATGATCACCAGCGTGGTACTACGATCACGCTGCATGTGAAAAAAGACGCGGAAGAATATCTGGATGCACATCGCTTGCGCCATATTATCCACACCTATTCAGATCATGTCGCCTTCCCGATTGAGCTGATAGATGAAGAGGGTGAAAAAGAAAAAGTCAACGAGGCCTCTGCCTTGTGGAGTAGGCCAAAATCGAAAATTACCGAAGAACAATATAGTGAATTTTATCACCATATCGCCCATGCGGGTGATGCGCCATGGATGGTGCTGCACAATAAAGCTGAAGGAAAAATTGAATATACCAACCTACTATTCATTCCTTCCACGCGGCCGTTTGACGTGTTTCATCCTGACCGCACCTGCCGAGTAAAGCTTTATGTAAAACGTGTATTCATCACCGAAGAACATGCCGAGCTCGTGCCTTCCTATTTGCGGTTCTTGCGTGGTGTGGTTGATTCAGAAGACCTACCGCTGAATATTAGCCGGGAAACCTTGCAGCATAGCGCCGTTGTGCAGAAAATCCGGCAATCGATCACCAAGCGGGTGCTGAGTGAGCTGAAAAAACGTGCGGCGGAAGATAGCGAAGGATATGCCGCATTCTGGCAGAATTTTGGTGCGGTTTTAAAAGAAGGCTTATGTGAAGCCACCGCCGATCACGAAAAAATCCTAGAAGTCTGCCGCTTTACTAGCAGTACGAGCGGGGAGGCGCTTACAAATCTGGATGAATACTGCACGCGCATGCCAGAGGATCAAAAAGAGATTTATTACATCACTGGTGATTCTTTAGAAGCCGTGCGCCAAAGCCCGCATTTGGAAGGCTTTGCCAAGCGCGGTATGGAGGTGTTGCTGCTGACTGATGGTGTGGATGATTTCTGGGTGAATGTGGTGCAGGAGTATAAAGGCACGCCGCTACGCTCCATCACGCGCGCTGGCGTGCAGCTGGATGGCGATGGAAAGACTGAAGAGGGTCAAGATGCCAATGCAGAAAAGCAGAAAAAACTGGATGACACCCATCAAGGCGTGGTGACTTTTTTCACAGAAACGCTGGGAGATGCGGTGCAGGAAGTACGAATATCGCAGAAATTGACCGATAGCCCCGCCTGCCTGGTGGCGCCAGAATACGGCATGGATATGCGCTTAGAGCAATTCCTAGTGGAGAATAAACAGCTTGCGAGCAAAAGTGCAAAAATCCTGGAGATCAACCCAGACCATGCGGTAGTAAAAGCCATTACCGAAGGGCTTGGGGCGCAGCAAGACGTTACAAAATTGCAGGATGCCGCACATGTGATTTTTGCACAAGCCAGCGTGGTGGAGGGCGAGCCGCTAAAAGATATTGCTGGTTTTTCCCGGCGCATTACTGCCTTGTTGGAAAAGAATCTTGCAGCGTAGGGTAAAACACCCTGCCCTAATCGTCTAAGGGGATAGCGACAAATAGATTCGTGCTGTTACGGCTCACCAATAACAGTATTGAGCCGCGATCTTGCTTTTCTGCAGACCTGATTTGATCTTCCAAATCCTCAACCGTTTTGATGGGCTTTTGGCCTGCCTCAACAATCACATCGCCAGAACGTATACCGCGCTCTGCAGCACTCGAACCGCGATCCACCTTTAATATAAATAAGCCCTCTATTGCTTCATCAAGGTCATATTTTTCCCGCAGTGAATCGTTAAGTGGCACCAAACGCATACCCAGCACTTTTTCTGCTGAAGGTATGTCATCCTTGCGCCCGCTGAAACGTGGTAGGCTCTGTGCGATTTTCTCTTCCTCAAGCTCACCAATTTTTACCCGCACCGCTTCATCGTCACCATCACGCCAAATCACCATTTTAACGCGCTTGCCAATCTCTGTTGTCGCCACGATACGCGGCAACTCACGCATCGAACTAATCGGCTCTTCACCAAAGCGTAAAATTACATCACCGGCACGCAGGCCTGCCTCTTCTGCTGGGCTATCTTCGGTTACTTCCACAACAAGCGCACCAGCAGCCTTATCCAAGCCAAGACTATCTGCAATATCCTCTGTAACGGTCTGAATCCTTACGCCAAGCCAACCACGGCGAATCTTCTTCCCCTCTTTCAGTTGGCTGATAATAGGCTGCGCGAGACTGGAAGGAATGGAAAAACCAATCCCGACATTGCCACCCGATGGCGAGAAGATGGCGCTGTTTATACCAATCACCTCACCTTTAATATTAAACATCGGTCCACCTGAGTTACCGCGGTTAATCGCCGCATCGGTTTGAATGAAATCATCATAAGGGCCAGAATTGATATCACGCGCACGGGCAGAAATAATCCCCGCTGTTACCGTACCCCCGAGGCCGAAAGGATTGCCAATTGCAATCACCCAATCGCCTACGCGCGCCTTATCCGAATCACCAAAGGTGACATGGGGAAAGTCTTTTTCTGCATCAAGAATGCGGAGCACCGCCAAATCCGTACGTGGGTCACGCCCAACTACCTCAGCTTGGTACTGCGAATCATCCGAAAACGTGATGGTGATTTCATCTGCCTGCTCGATAACGTGATTATTGGTGACCACAATCCCTTTTTTATCAATTACAAAGCCAGACCCCAGAGAGGTGGCATCGTCCATACCACCACGTGGCATCGGGAATTGCTCAAAAAATTCATTGAATTGCTCGAGCGGATGCCCCGGCGGAAACAGCTTAAAAGGATTGGTTTCATCAAGCTCAGTCTCAATCTTCTGAGTAGTGGAAATATTCACCACCGCCGGCGAGAGCCTTTCTACCAGCGGCGCAAAACTCTCGGGCATCCCTGCCGCAACAGAGCTGATTGGCGCCAAGGCTAACAGCCCTAGCGTTACTACAAAAAATCCAATACTACGAAGCGTTTTATGCATCTAAGATGTTAATTTGCTCTCTTTTTGCCGTAAATATCACCGAAGAAACGCATGAAATCGCTATCGGGAGATAATATCATATTCGTATCTCCTTCCGTTAAAGTTTCACGATACGCGTTCATACTGCGATAAAAAGCATAAAACTCTGAATCTTTGCTAAAGGAATCGGCAAAAATCTTCGTTGCTTCTGCCTCACCTGCACCGCGAATTTCTTCAGCCTGCTTTTTAGCTTCTGCCAGGATGATCACGCGTTCACGATCCGCACGTGAGCGAATACGCTGGCTTTCCTCATCCCCTTGCGCGCGCAGCTCTTTAGCCTCCCGCTCACGCTCCGTTTGCATTCTGCGGTAAATCGCTTGGCTGTTTTTTTCCGGTAGATCGGCGCGCATGATGCGCACATCCACCACCTTTAGACCCAGCTTTTCTGCCTTTACGCCAACATCATCGCGGATTTCTTGCATCACAACACCACGTTCGCCGGTGAGCAGCGTGCTAAGCTGTACACTACCCAACACCTGGCGCAGGCTGGATTCTAAGAACGTATCCAAACGCTCTAGCCCACGGCGCTGAGTTTGCACCGATTGATAGAATTTGAGCGGGTCTTTAATGCGAAATTTCACAAACGCATCCACAATCAGCCGCTCTTTATCTGAGCCAATCACCTCACGCGGGCGCGCATTCAAATCAAGAATACGCTTATCAAAACGCTCTACATTCTGGATAAAAGGAATCTTAAAATGCAAGCCGGCGTCTTTCACTACCGCTACGGGTTCACCAAACTGTAACACCAATGCCTGCTCACGTTGATCCACAATGTATACTGCACTCAGCAGCAACATTAGGGCTATAACACCTGCTGTAATAAATAATCCTAACCGCATATTATTGCTCCCTCTTTTTAACTTCTGATAATGGTAAAAACGGTATCACGCCAGATCCTTGTGCACTCTTGTCGATGAGCACTTTATCCACACCGCGCAACACTTCTTCCATCGTGTCTAAATAAATACGCTTACGGGTAACATCCTTCGCACGGCGATATTCATCATATACCGCACTAAACCGGGATGCCTCCCCTTGTGCACGCGCAACAATCTCACCACGATAGGCTTCAGCTTCCTGCACCACACGCTCTGCCTCACCACGCGCCCGTGGGATGATATCGTTACGGTAGGTTTCCGCCTGGTTAATCATACGCTCGCGATCCGCATCGGCGGTTTCCACATCACGGAACGCGTCAATCACCGAACCAGGAGGATCCACTTTCCGCATCTGCACCTCCATGACTTGAATACCCGCACCATAATCATCCAGGGTCTGCTGTAGTAATGCGCGTGATTCATTCTGGATTTGGAACTTGCCCTCTGCCAAGGCGTCTGTGATCGGCGTGCGCCCAACCACTTCACGCATCGCGCTCTCAGAAACACTCTTCACCGTTGCTTCCGGCTGATGTACATTAAAGAGGAAATCCTTGGCATTATTAATTTTCCACTGCACCTCGAAATGGATATCAACAATGTTTTTATCCCCAGTAAGCATTAGGCTTTCTTCTGGCACTTCACGTACCGACGCGCTACCCGTTCTGCCCAGAGAACGCAAGCCCACTTCCACGCGGTTCACCACCGTCACCGGCACTTTGATCAGACGTTCCACGGGATACGGAATATGATAGTTCAGACCAGGCTGCTCCGTACGGTGAAACTCACCAAAACGCAGAACCACCCCTTCTTCCTTTGCATCCAGCACAAAGAAGCCGCTTGCAAGCCACAGAACAAATATAACACCACCAATAATCCAGGGCACGCGACCATTATTATCGCCACCGGATAACCAATCATCCAACTTTTCTCTTCCCTTGCGGATTATATCGTCAAAATCCTGGTTTTGCTCCGGCTCTGGCGCTTTACCCCAAGGCCCTTTCCCATTATTACTCCACGCCATATACGCTATCCTTTGTCTATTAGTTGTTTATTGAGTGGTTTTCCTTGCACCTATGGTGCATCCCGCTTAATCTGCCGCCGCATACACAGCGCCCATGGTTTATATAGGCAAAAAATATTCGTTTCAAGGCTATGTCGAAAGAGAATCGATCTGTCAGTCGCAATACTGTTATTGCTGCATTAAAAAACATCCACAGTGATGCGTTAAAAGCCGATGTGATAACTGCCGGCATCGTCTCGTCTATTATTATTAAAGAGAACAGCGTTGGCTTTGCGCTGGAGTATGATCCCGCACTACTGAAGAAAGACGAGGCAGAGGAATTGCGCGCCGCCTGTGAGGAGGCTGTCTGCACCCTGCCCGGTGTACAAAATGCAACGGTGGTGCTGACAACGCATAATAAAATGCAGGAGAATATAGAGGTGCGGGCCACCCCTTCACCGAAAGCGGGCACCGTACCACCTACCCCAAAACCGGTCGCTGGCATTAAACATATTATCGCAGTAGCCTCTGGTAAAGGTGGCGTAGGAAAATCTATGGTCGCCACCAATCTGGCCGTGGCTTTAGCGCAGGCCGGGTGGAAAACAGGGCTGATCGATGCCGATATATTAGGCCCTTCGATTCCCACCATGCTGGGGGTTACAGGCGAGCCGGATATTACACACAACTTGATCATCCCCAAAGAGAATCATGGGGTGAAATGCCTCTCTATGGGGTTATTGCTTAAGGAAGACACCCCCGCTATATGGCGCGGACCCATGGTGACCAAGGCCGTGCAAAAACTTGTGCGCGGTGGTTCGTGGGGAGAGTTGGATGTGTTGGTGATGGATTTACCACCCGGTACAGGCGATATTCACTTAAGCATCGCCCAAAACTTCCTACTTTCTGGCGCTGTTATTGTTGCTACACCGCAGCAAGTGGCGCTACTTGATGTAAAAAAAGCGATTAGCATGTTTGATAAGGTGAACATCCCTATTTTGGGCATTGTAGAAAATATGAGCTATCTAGAAGATGCGACCGGGAATAAGCAGCCTATTTTCGGAGAAGGGAATATAGAAGCGCTCGCAACCGCGATACATAAAGATATCCTCGCCACTATCCCACTAGAGCCTAGGATAAGTGCGGGTGCTGATCGCGGTATACCCATCACCATTAGCGATCCTGGCACAAAAGCAGCACAGCAATTTGCAGCACTAGCGCAGCAGATAATAGAAAAATATGAGAGTGAGTAAGGCGCCTAGGCCGATAAAAAAGAAGAGGTTAGGCTTCTTCTTGCTCTAAATTTGTAGCACTCAGAGATTTCACGAGGCTCAGCAGCTTTTTACGCACATCAGGGCTTTTGATGCGGCAATAAGCACGTACAAGGCTGATAGACTCTTTACTACTGAGCTGATCACGCTCAAAATCTTGTCCGTCTTCAGCAAAACCCGCTTGCGGTCCTACACCTTCTGTAAGCTCGTCAGGCAAATCTTCAAAGAAATAAGAAACAGGTACAGAAAGAATTTTAGAAAATTCGTATAACCTACTTGAACCCACGCGGTTAATACCGCGCTCATATTTTTGAATTTGCTGGAACGTTACACCAATTGCCTTGCCTAACGTTTCTTGGCTCATGCCGAGCATGCTACGAATAAGGCGCAAACGCTTACCCACATGTATATCGACAGGATGTCTCACTTCTGTTGTTTTTGCTTTTTTGTTCACAATAAAAAATTTTGTTAAAAAAGTTCTTGCATAGGTTGAGGCGCTATACTATAAACACAACCAGGAGTGCCTATTACTGGCAAATGGTTGGCCACGCGGCTACAATAGAGGTCTGCTTGATAGTTTCAAGCAGAAACTGTCCTTTTTGTCTAAAAAAACGTGTTTTTTTATTAAAAAACATATCGTTAGTTTCTTAAGCACCCAGAGTTTTCTACTTTGAGTTGCCAACCCGCCCTTTTAGAACGGCAAAAATACTCATTATTGTCATGAGAAAGACAAGCGTCTTATATTTCCATATAGTATAAAACGTCTCTATTTCAACCAGCGGCAGGTTAATGTTTTTCGCTTCTTTCTCAGATAGTTCTATTCGCAGCAATTCACGACCATACGCATCGAAAGCCCCAGAAATCCCGGTATTTGCCGCACGCAACAACGGAACGCCCTGCTCTACAGCCCGCAACTTCGCCATCGCATAGTGTTGATAAGGGCCGCTGCTATTACCAAACCAGGCATCATTCGTCACGGTCACTAAAAATGCCGCCTTCTTTTGCTCCTTCGCTATAGCGTCAGGAAAAATTACCTCATAACAAATGAGCGGCGAAAAAGCAGGGATATTTTTAGGCGTCAATACCTTAAATGCTTCTCCAGCGGAAAAATCAAGGCTGCCATGCGTAATTTTGTTCACAAACGGAAAAAACTGACGAAATGGCACATACTCACCAAACGGGACTAACCGTACCTTATCATACGCCCCTTCTATCTCGCCCTTACCGTTAATCGCAAAAAAGGAATTCCAAATGCGCATCGTAGCCCCCTCGCCCTCACTGCGCATGGCACCGGTAGCAACCACCCATGGATCGGGCATTTCTTCTGCGATGACTTCTAAAATAGCCGGGTTTTCATTCAACACGAAAGGCACTGCGGTTTCCGGCCATAGGAGAAATGCGGGCTTTTCTGGATCTAAGCCAGAATCATGAAGAGAAAGGGTGATATACTCTGACACCGTCTTGGAACGCAGCACAGGATCCCATTTATAATGCTGGGCAATATTTCCTTGTACAATACGTACTGGCAATGTTTCTGGCGCGTCACTTTGGATAGGAACAGCCATACGTAGCGCCCCGCCACACCATAATATGAGTAACACTATACATGCTGTTGCAAGCGGCTTCCATTGCTGTGACGGGAAAAGAAAAGGCGTGGATGCCACCCACACCGTCACCAGGCTTAAACCATAAACACCGGTAATAGCGGCTAGCTGCACCATCGCGTCGGACACAGTCCATACATAGCCTATCGCATTCCACGGAAATCCTGTAAACAGCACGCCGCGCAGCATCTCTGCTGCCACCCAAAGGCAGGAAAATAGTATCACCTTTGCCCAGGGCTGGAGACGTATATACTGTGTGATATAAAAAAGTGCTAAAGCAACCAGGCCGATATACACGGCCAGTGCTGCTGGAATGAATGATACGGCAAACGGAATGAGCCAGGCAAATTTCTCAGGCTCCACCAAAAGCGAATTGGCGATCCAGTAAAGCCCGCTGACATGATGGCCAAACCCAAAGGCCCAGCCGGTCCAGAATGCCTGGCGCGGCGTACGTGTTTTCTCTAACAGCAATAACAAACCCGGGAACGCGAGCCATAACAACGGCAATATAT